>JAKFYM010000267.1 GCA_021730855.1 Bdellovibrionales bacterium | reverse complement strand
GGGCGGGATGGTCGGCCGGCACATTCAGGGCCTCGAAATTACAAAAATCTGTTTCCACCTCGGGGCCCGAGACCAACGCAAACCCAAGGCGCGTAAAAATATCGATGATGCGGTCTTGGGTCTGGATGAGCGGATGCACGCCGCCCATATGCTTGCGGCGGCCGGGCAGGGTCACGTCAATGCGTTCGGATTCGAGTTTTTTGGAAATCTCGGCCTCTTCTAAATGCTGCAAACGCCCTTGGACGGCCTGTTCGAAGCGGTCGCGCATCTGGTTGGCTAGGGCTCCGATCTTCGGCCGCTCTTCGGGGGTGGCGTCTTTTAATCCTTTTAAGACATCGCTCAGGGCGCCACTTTTCCCCAAAAAACGGGCCTTAAACTGAAATAGCTCTTCGGTGGATTGCACCTTAGGCAGGCCCTCGCCGAATTGTTGCTCTAGATCGGATAATTTAGCTTGAATGCTCATAGAAGAAAAAAAAAGAGGCTCTGTCTCCAGAGCCTCAATTTACCAATGAATAAGCTTCCTAAGAAGTTATTTTGTTAGCGAAGCCGTGGCCTTTTTCACCACAGCGGTGAAAGCGGCAGGATCCGCGATCGCGATCTCGGAAAGCACCTTGCGGTCGAGACGGATGTTCGAGGTATTCAAGGCATGAATCAAACGGCTATAGGAAAGGCCGTTTTGTTCGGCAGCCGCTCCGAGCCGGGTGATCCACAGGCCACGGAACTCACGTTTTTTCGCGCGACGATCGCGAAACGCATATTTCCAGGCGCGGTGGAGGTTCTCTACGGCGCGTTTGTATTTGTTATTGCGTCCGAGAAAATAGCCTTCCGTATGCTGGAAAACCTTTTTTCTACGGGCTCGGGCTTTGGTGCCCCGTTTTGCTCTTGGCATAGTCTGCTCCCTTTAAAATTTAAATGCCGCCACCGTTGGGAAAACAACGGAGGATGCGGTCGTGGTCGGTTTCATGAATCACAGCCATGGCTTTGGATTGGCGCTTGCCTTTACGGCTCTTGCCACCAAGGTTGTGCCGGCGCCCGGCATGTTGGAATTTAATTTTTCCGGTACCGGTGAGCTTAAAACGCTTCTTCGCGGCCGACTTGGTCTTCATCTTGGGCATGGTGCACTCCTAATGTCCGAAGCTTTTGCTTATACTCTGTCTTTGCAGGATTTGCAAATGATCGAAATTTGTAAATGATCGAAAGCAGGCCTTTTTTCAGCCCTCTTTGGGCTTGTCGTCCTTGCTCTCTGTTTTCGGGGGAACGATCCCTACCGGAGGCACCAAGACCGCGTGTTTGGGCTCGCCCCCACCCTGGCGGCCAGAAGGCCCAAGCACCATAATCATGCGCCGGCCCTCGAGCTTTGGATACGCCTCAGGAATCGCAAAATCCTTCACGGACTCGATGATCCTCCGGAGCATCGCCATGCCTTGTTGGGCATAGGCCACCTCACGGCCGCGGAACATCACGGTGATTTTCACCTTGTCGCCACGCTGAAGAAAGTCGGCGATATGACGGAACTTTGTCTCTAAATCATGCTCCTCGGTGCGCGGGCGGAGCTGGATTTCCTTCACCGAAACCACGGTCTGCTTCTTTTTGGCTTCCTGGGTCTTCTTCTTCTTCGTGTACTTCAGCTTGCCGTAGTCGAGGATTTTGCAAACTGGGGGGCGCGCGGTGGCGGCCACTTCGACTAAGTCCAGGCCACGCTCACGGGCGAGAGCAAGAGCTTCGCGGGTGGGCAATACACCAAGCTGAACGCCTAATTCGTCGATCACGAGCACTTCCGGCACGCGGATGCGTTCGTTGACTCGGCTCTCATCACTGCTAGGGAATCGGGACTCTTTTTCAGGTCCACGGCTGGGACCACTAGGACCACTGGGTCCACTAGGACCAATCGAAGGGCGGGGCGGGCCAAAAGAATTTTTCAGGCAGATACTCCTCAAATTTAGTTGAATGACTTTTCGTCGGACAAAATAACAAGGATTGGAAAAACCGTCAATCACCGCGGCAGTCGGCCCAATTTACCACCAGTTTAAAGGACATTTACACCAAATCGGCTCGTTGTTCTTGCCGAAGGCGCTCTACGATTTTTTTTACGTCCTGGGCCCGCTCTTTTGCCGCGAGCAAGAGCACATCACCCGTGTCCACCACAATCATGTCCGTGACCCCAAGCAGGGCCACCGTCTTGCCAGGAACATGAATGATATTCGCTAGGGAATCGAGGGCCAGCACGCGCTCGGCCCTGGCCACGCCCCCCTCCACCTTTGGGTACACTTCCTCTAGGGAGACAAAACTGCCCAAATCATTCCAGCCAAAGGAGCTGCCCGGAACCACGGCCACTTCCTTGCTCTTCTCGAGCAAAGCATAGTCGATGCTGATCGCGGGGACGGCAGCGAAGGCTTGTTTGGCAATTGTTTCGACCTCTTTTTTGTCTTTTCCAGCCGCCACGGCCTGCCCATAGGGCCTAAACGCCTCCGCAAAGAGGGGGGCATGCTCTTGGAGCTCGCGAAAGAAGGTCTCCACCGTCCAAACAAACATCCCGGCATTCCACAGATAATTCGAGCTTTGCACCATGGTCTCGGCCACTTCGCGGGAGGGTTTCTCTACAAAACGATCGGCGCGGTACACCGTCTGCCCAGTTTTCGGGCCTAAACGAATGTATCCATAGCCGGTCTCGGGCCGCGTGGGCTGGATCCCCACGGTGCAAAGGCGGCCACTCTCTTCGGCTGCGGCCACCGCGGCTCGCATCACCGAAAGGTACTCTTGGTTTTCGGTGATCCAGTGGTCCGCAGGCACGATCACGGCCGTGGCCTTAGGATCCCGAGCGCGCAGCCATTCCATGGCCATGACCACGGTGGGAAAAGTATTTCTGGCCTCGGGCTCGGCCAGAATGTGCAAGCCCGAAAAATCACCCAAGAGAGCCTTGGTGTCGGCAGCTAGCTGCTGGGTGGTGAGCACGGCCATTTTTTCTTCGGGAATCCAGCCCGAAAAACGCCGCAAAGTGGTGGCCACCAGGGGCTCCTCTCCGGCGATCGCGAGGAATTGCTTGGGAAGCCTGGCTCGGCTCAAGGGCCAGAAACGGGTTCCGGAGCCTCCGGCCAGCACAAGGAGCCAGGGCGTGCTCATGAAACAGATCCAGAGTCGGGGGCGCGTCCGTAACTATCCTCGAGGCGTACCACGTCTTCCAATTGGGGGGTGCTCACTTCGAAGACTTCGCAATCCTTCACGGCAATCATGCGGTGCTTGCGATTGGGCAGGATATGGAAACAATGCCCCGGCTGCAAAAGGTGCTCCTCCATCAAGCCGCGGTCATTTTCCATCACAAAACGCATCTCGCCCGAATGAAGAAAAATTGTTTCTTCTTTTACTTTGTGAAACTGCAAGGAGAGCTGGTGACCGGCTTTGATCACCAGGATTTTACCCACATAGTCCTTGGTGACCGCAAAAATCACCTCATGCCCCCAGGGCTTGGTGACTACTTTGGGCTGAATCGAATTCAAGGCAACCTCCAAACAAAAAAACTCAAAATCATTCCTTTGCCTTTGAGAGCGCTGGCTTCTTTCTCCGCGTCCCGCTTTGTCTTATAGCTTCCCAAAACCACCCGATGCCATTCTCCCTGGCGATCTTTGAAGGGAGTTAATATTTCTGCCTGAATATTTTTGTTTTTCAACTGCCGTACCTGACTTTCTGCTTCGGCACGGGTTGGGTGGCTACCAACCTGGATCACATACGAGCCAGAAGTAGCCTTCTTCGGCTCGGAAGGCAATTTCGCATTGTCGCGAGTCTTGCCGCCTGGAGGCTCCACTCCCACTTCCTTTAACGCATTTAGCAAGAATTCATCGGCGTTTTTATCGGCAGAATCATTCGCCCTCGCATTTGACGCTGCGCCAGGAGCGGCGGCCACCTCAGGAGAGGAGGTCGATTTTGTAGGCTCCTCGTGTTTAACCGGCTCTCCATGCGCAGCGGGAGCAGCATGCTCCTTATGCTCCGCTGCGTGTCCGGCAGGTTCGCTCGAGTGACCCGCGGGGGCTTGGCCAAGGGTGCCTCCTACGGCTTTCTCTTCCGCGTCCCCATGCTCGCGTTCAGCCGCCGTAAAATCCTGGGCTGCTTTTTTCCCCACACTCTCGCCATAGCGCACTCCCATAGTGAAGGAGAGCACGGTGACAAGAACAAAGAGGACCACGAGGATCACGACCTCTTTTTTTTCCACGACATATAGCGACGGTTTGTCCGACATCTAGGCCTCAATGATAACACTCAATAATAACGGAGGTATTTATCCTAGTATCCATCCCGCCATCCCAAAGGTCAATCTACCGTGGGTTCAAAATTCTAACCGCTCTTGGCGCCTAATTTCCTTTATCCGCTAGCTGGCGCGGCACACGGTTTGCCATAGGGCACCGCGAAGGAGACCTATGAAAAAACACAAATCCGAATCAGGCCAGGGCCTGATTGAGTACATGATTCTTTTGGCGTTGGTGGTCATCGTCTGTGTGGCCGCCACCAGACAGCTCGGGCAGAAGGTGAGCTCGAGGTTCCGGGAGATTGAAAGCAAGATCGACGAAAGCGTTCCGATCCGTATCGGCCAATGAACCAAAGAGGAAGCATCAGCCTGGAGGCGATCCTTGTTTTCTACCCCTTCCTTGCCCTCTTGCTTCTCTGCAGCCTGGTGCTCACGCGGGGTTTGGAGAAGCGGTTGCAAGAACATCGCGCGTTTTTTGCGGCCAGGGGAGCGCTGGTGGGGCGATGAAGGTGGCTTCTTGCTCCTCAGTTCCCTTCCCCTACTCTGCCTCCTTCTCTTGGGCTTTTTTGCGAGCGTGAGGGTGGCCACCCTGAGCCAGAATCGCATCGCCCTACAGTCCCGCTTAGATATCTGCACGCAACAACTCACCAAGAACCGCAGAGACATTTTGGAGACCCTAGTGGCCACGAATACCGGCTTAGAAAAAACGATTTGGGGAATCTATGCGGCCCGGGGCGTGCAGGTCTTTGGGCCGATCGGAAAGGCAGTGGGCAAAGCGGGCGAAACAGTCCTCCTGCAAATGAATCGATCCCTGGCGCTCTACCAGGAGACTCGCCTCACCCTGAGCCGTGTGCGCGAACTCACGCTTAGGCGTTGCGCCCCCACGCCCTATTCGGATGAGGGAAGTCTATGCCGCGTAGAGGTTCCTTTGCAGCCGAGGCGAGCCAAGACCCTATTTCCCGATGTGCAAGGCCTGCTCACCCTGCCCACTCCCTCGCGAAAGATCGGAAGATTTTCGTGCCAGGCGCGAGGGATGGAAACCGTGATGGCCCTACAAGGCAATCCAAGCCTAAGGGACGCAAGATTTATCGACACCTATGAAAAATGAAAAAGGGAGCGTCCTGCTTGAACTCATCCTCGTCAGCACTATTTTCCTCCTTTTTGCAGCCTCTGCAGCGGCTGTGCACCAGGCGCTACAAAGGCGCACCCACCGCATCATCGACCACCGGCGCGAAACCATCCAAAAGATTCGCCAAAGCCCCAGTCGTCTACTTCCGTCTTTCTTGCCTAGCTCTTTGCGTGGCCGCGCTCCTTAGTCTTAGGCAGGAGAGCGGCGGCTTATCTGCCGAGGCCAAAGGATTGCTCCTGGCGGGATGGGAACTTAGCGGCCCCATCCAATGCGGTCCGCTCCTGCCCGGCCACTACTACGAACTCAGCAATGAGGACAGCAGCCTAGAAATCTTTGTGGACCAAGAAACGATCCTCAGTGCAAGCCAAGCCTCCCTTGAGCCCCCCTACGAATGCCGCAAAATTCCTAAACCCAATAACGTCCAGGAGATCTAGATGTTTTTCTTTTTGTTTCTACAGATCGCTTACGCCAATCCCACCTTGGAGTTCCAAGCCAAAATCCAAAACGAAGCCCTGGCCGAGGAGGCCGTGACGCTATTGCGCTGCCTGGCCCAGCGCGGAGAATTTACTTGGGAGTTTGTCGACGAGATCAAGGGAACGCACTGGCTGAAAGTGCAGGAGGAGAGCAAGATTGCACACGGGCTATACACAAAAAATGGCGAGACAAGATCTTTTCGTCTGGAAAAAGGACAAGCGGCCTGTGACCTTTTGCAGCCGCAAATCAGCGCGCAGGCCGAAACGGTGCTTTTGCCGCTCGAGGCCCCCGAGGCAACAACTTCCTATCGACCGTGGATCTGGGCGGGCTTAGGCGCCGCCGTTTTGGGCGGCACAATTTACTTTTTGACCCAAAAAAAATCTACCCACGAGGCCCTGGTTCTTCGTTGAGCCACCACTGGCCCAAGGGGCTTGGCTGAAAGCCCTCGCCAAGCGGAAGACGAAGCGCGCGCCCCTCGCGCAACACCGGCAGCGCATCCCGAAAAAATAGAGGAACCCGCCTTGCCTGGAATAATTTTTTCCACCGCTCCCCTCCCCCGGTGGGCCGGGGACTTGCTTCTACCCCGCGCTCTAGCACCCAGCTGCCCAGAATGGACTCTACATAAATTTTATCTTTATCTTCCTGCCAGCGCAGTTCGGGCCGCAAGACGCCCGTGGATTCCACAAGTAAAATCCCGCAGGAGAGGTGAAAACGTCGGCCGCTGGCCATGCATTTGCCACTGCCTTTTTGCAAAAGTTGCCTGAGCGCTTGGGTATGCCGGCGATCGAGCTGGAATTCCTCTTTGAGGGCGCGGTCATCGCATTCTTGAAGGCCGCTGCTCCGCAAAAGCGCCCAGCCCTCCGCAAGATAACGGGGCAGCCGCGGCGCAGGCTCTGGAAGCGCCAGGCGAATCTCCGCTCCTAGTTGGCT
>JAKFYM010000411.1 GCA_021730855.1 Bdellovibrionales bacterium | reverse complement strand
CCCGAACTACCGAAAAGGGTGTTGGCTCCGCCGCCGCCAAAGCCTGCACCTAAACCACCGCCCTTACCGGATTGCAGTAAAACGCATATCACCAGAACAATGGCGATGATGAAATGACAAATGAGCAAAAAGTTGTACATGCGGGCTCCTGGTTGTGCAAACTATCACCCTTTATGGGCAGCGGCAATTGCCAAAAACGAGAGGGGATCAAGGCTCGCGCCCCCTACTAGGGCCCCATCCACGTCGGCCTGGGCCAAAAGCTCCTTGGCATTTTCGGGCTTCACGCTGCCCCCATATAAAATTCTCGTCTTGGCCGCCGCCTCAGCGCCCCAAGCTTCTTGCACCAAGCCGCGCAGGAAGGCATGGGCCTCTTGGGCCTGAGCATTTGTGGCCGTGCGCCCGGTGCCGATAGCCCAAACTGGCTCATAGGCAAAACAAAACCCTTCCGGGGCCTCGCGTGCTTGGGCAAAGAGGGGCTGGCACTGCTCTTTTAAAACCGCCATGGTGCGACCACTATCGCGCTCGGCCAAGCTTTCGCCCAGACAAAAGACAGCCTTCATTCCAAACGCATGCGCGGCCAGAGCGCGGCGCGCGGCGGTCTCATTGGTTTCCCCAAAAAACTGCCTCCGCTCCGAATGGCCCGCCAAGGCATAGGTGGAACCGAGCTCCCGCGCCAGCACCGGCGAAAGCTCGCCCGTAAAAGCACCCTTTTCTTCCCAATAGAGATTCTGCGGCCCCCAGGCCAAACGGCCAGGAGCGCCCAAGCGCTGCCACTCCTCTCCGATCAGGGGCAACAAAGGCGCTTGGGCAAACAAAACTTGTTCTACCTGCGGCGCTTGTTGGGTTTGCCCCGCCAATACGGCCAAGAAAGCCTTGGTCTCGGCGAGATTTTTGTAAAGCTTCCAGTTACCGGCGATGAGTTGGGCGCGCATTATTTTCCCAAGACCTCAATGCCAGGCATGCCCCGCCCCTCGAGGTATTTTAGGCTCGCGCCCCCGCCCGTGCTGAGCAGGTCGAAGCGAGCGTTTAATTCAAAGCCATTGATGGCGCTGATGGTGTCGCCCCCGCCGGCCACTTTCACGGCCTTCGCCTCGCTAATGGCCCGCGCCACACGCAGGGTGCCTTCGGAATAAGCGGGCTTCTCAAAAAAGCCCATTGGCCCATTCCAAAAAATCGTGCGGGCATCGGCGAGGGCGGCTTCGAATTTGGCAATCGTCTTCGGTCCCACGTCCAGAGCGATCGCTTCGTCGGGGATCTGGTCTACGATGATGGGCGCGGCAAATTCGGGATCCTTGGCGGGGAAAACCACCTTGTGGTCGACCGGCAGGATGACCTCCACTTTGTGAGCCAGCGCTTTTTTCAAAATCATCTCGGCCCCGGCCACCCCCTCGGCCTCACATTTGGATTTGCCAATCGGGATCTTCATCGCCGAAAGGAAGGCATAGGCCATCGCCCCACCGATCACCACGCGATCGACGAAATTCAAAAGATTCTCCACGGCCTTGAGCTTATCGGTGACCTTCGAGCCCCCGGCCACCAATATATAAGGATGGGCCGGGCTTTCGATCAGGCGATTGAGGAATTTGAGCTCTTTTTCGATCAAAAAGCCGCAACCGACCTCCGGCATCACCGAGGGCAAGCCATGAGTGGAAGCATGCTTGCGATGCGCGGTGCCGAAGGCATCGGTGACATAGACATCCGCTAGATGCGAAAGCGCGCGGGAAAAGGCGGCATCATTGGCCTCCTCCTCGGGGTAAAAACGAATGTTCTCGAGCAAAATCACCTGATGTTCCTTGGAGTGGTGGATCATCTGGTGCACGCCCTCGCCCACGCAATCCTCGGAAAGCAGCACATCCCGCTCGAGCAGCTCTGCCAATCGCAAGGCCACGGGCTCGAGGGAATATTTAGGATTGCGCTTGCCGTCGGGGCGCCCGAGATGGGAGCAAAGAATCACCTTCGCTCCCTGCTCTAGGCAGTAGCGCACGGTGGGCAAGGCCTCGAGGATGCGCGTGTCGTCGTCAATTTTGCGGTTCGTGCCCTCTCCCGAGATCGGCACATTCAAATCGAGCCGCAGGAAGACCTTCCGTCCCCGGATGTTCAGGTCCGTCACATTGCGAATTGCCTTCATAGGGCCTTGCCCACGAGGGCCGCAAGGTCGAGCAAGCGCGCCGAATAGCCGCTCTCGTTGTCGTACCACGACAGCACTTTCACGAGATTGCCATCAGAGACCATGGTGCTGTCAGAATCAAAGATCGAGGAATGGGTGTCGCCATTGAAGTCACTCGAGACCAGCGGCAGGTCACTATAACTAAGGATGCCTTTCAGCGGGCCGTCGGAGGCTTTTTTCATCGCCGCATTGATCTCTTCTTTGGAGGTTTTTTTGGTCAGAAGCACGCTGAGATCGACGAGGGAAACATTGGGGGTGGGCACACGGATCGAGATTCCGTCCATCCGCCCCTTCAGGCGCGGCAAGACCAGGCCAATCGCTTTGGCCGCACCCGTGGAGGTGGGAATCATATTGATGGCGGCGGCGCGGGCACGGCGGAAGTCTTTGTGCGGAAGGTCGAGCACCTTTTGGTCGTTGGTATAGGAATGGATGGTGGTCATCAGTCCTTTTTCAATGCCGAAGGTATCATCGATCACCATCGCAATCGGAGCCAAGGCATTGGTGGTGCAGCTGGCGCAGGAAATCACGTGGTGTTTGCCGGGATCATAGGTTTTATCGTTGATGCCGATGCAAAAAGTGGCGTCGGCATCCTTGGAGGGGGCCGAGATGATCACTTTCCGGGCGCCGGCTTGCAAATGAATCGCTGCTTTTTCGCGATCCGTAAAAGCTCCAGTGCACTCTAGAACCACATCGATGCCGAGTTCCTTCCAAGGCAGGCGGCTTGGATCACGCTCTTCGGTGATGGTGATTTTTTTGCCGTTCACGTAGAGATTGCGGTCTTTGATCTCGACCTTTTCGCTCCAGGGGCCATGGATGGAATCAAACCGCAGGAGGTGAGCATCGCTCTCCACCTCAGAAAGGGAGTTGATGGCCACGATCTCCATACCCCGCTCTGCGGCAAGGCGCATGGCCTTGCGGCCGATTCTACCGAAACCATTGATAGCGATTTTCATAAGCCTCCTGAATTCATGATGTCGAAATTATTGTCTATGTGGCATGAAAAAGCCGCCAGCGTCAATGCGAATGCCGGTCTTTTCGGGTAGAGTGCAGGCATGGCCACTACCTATTCTCCTTTTGTTGCAGACCTCAAAGAGCGAATGGAATTCGAGGGAACCTTCCTCGTGAAAATCATTCAACTTCATATGGATAAAAACGGAAGGCCGTATTTGAATTTGGTGCTCATGGACAAGACGGGCGAAGTGGAGGCCCGCGTCTGGGAAAATGCCAATCGCTTGGCCGATGAGGTAAAGGCCCAGGATTTATTGCGCGTCGCCGGAAAAGTGAATCTCTTCCAGGGGCGCCGGCAGGTGGTGGTGGAGGCGGCCGCAAAGGTGGCCGAAGGCACCCTACCCCTAGATCGCTTTGTGCCCACCACTCCTTATGATGTGCAAAAAATGCTGGGCGAGATGGTGGCTCTCTTTTCCTCCCTGGAAGATAAGTTTGCCCGCCAACTAGCCTTGCAAACGCTCGAGGATGCCGACGTCAAAAAACGCATCCTCCGCGCCCCGGCTGCCAAATCGGTCCATCACGCCTATGCCGGGGGCTTGCTCGAGCACACCCTCAGTGTGTGCCGCATCCTCGATCTCCTGGCCCAACACTACCGCAACTACTATGGGCCCGGCGTGAGCCGCGACTTGATCCTCCTCGGCGGCCTCTTTCATGACATTGGGAAAATCTACGAGCTCTCCTTTGACCGAGCCACGGAATACACCAAGGAGGGCCAGCTGATTGGCCACCATGTGCAGGGCTGCGAGCTCGTGGATCGCATCACGAGCGGCATCCCAGAATTCCCGGCCGAGCTAAAGCTGCAGGTGAAACATATGATCCTGGCCCATCATGGAAGGCTCGAGTACGGAAGCCCGAAGGTGCCGCATACGCTCGAAGCCCTGATTGTGCACCATGTGGACGACCTTGACTCCAAGGTGAACACGATCTGCGATTTTCTCGCCGAGGACACGCAAGCAGGAGAGTGGACGGCCATGAACCGCCTCTTTGAGCGGCCTTTCTTGAAGCCGAAGGTGCTGCCCAAGATGCAAGGCTCTAGCCCAGGACGCGCGGACTAGAAGTGGTCTAGTGACGAGGCTCGTTCCCGTCTTCGTCGAACTCATCCTCATCGGTTTCAAATCCCGCCTTTTCCAAAAAATCGTTGGCGGCCTTCTCTAAGGTATAGTTCGCGCGGTTGAGCTTCACGAAGAGGGGTTTCCCTTCCCACTGGATCTCTTGCCAGTTCGCATCCGCATCCTCGATTTCCTTGAGCACCGGCTCTAGCCCTTTTCCCTTTTGGAACCCTTGGGCAAACCAAGAGGCTGCCACATCCACCATCTCTTTTAATTGCTCGGTGACTTTTTCTGGCTCTGAGGCCACCGAAGGAGGAACATCCGCCGAAAGGTGCAAGCTTGCGGCTCTCAGGGACTTGGGATGCGCTAGGGACACACAAAGCACGGCCTCATTGGGATAGATATCCCCATAAACAAGGAAGGTGCTGCCGGCGAGCTCTGCCTGAAACTGCTTCGCAAAGAGCTTGCTCACGGAATGCAGGAATTCCTTGGGCAGGGGGGTGGGTTTCTGGATTTGGCGTTTTCGTTTGGGGAGTTGCATCTCCAGGCTTATTACCAAAGGCCTTATGTTATAGTCAAAACATGAGCTACTATCCGGAAAGACGGCACCCACGGTTCACCTTCACCGATTTCCCTCTAGTCTTTTCCTTGCAACTGGGTGAGCCCTCCTGGCCGGACCGGCCTCTGCGGCTAGAGCCCAAAAACATTAGCCAGGGCGGCATGAAATTCCTCTGCAACCGACGCATTCCCATCTTTACCGAGCTCAAGGTGACGCTCCTCCACCGCGAACAGGGCAAACCCGTGGCCGAGCTGGTGGGCAAGGTGGTGCGGCTCGAAGAAATCGATACGGGAATCGGCGAGCGCACCTACGGAATCGCGATGGAATTCCTGGCGGGGCAGGCCAGTCTTCAGACCCTCCTCTCGGCCCCTCCTTCTAGCTGATGAAAATACCGAGCCTCGAGCAGATCGGGCTCCTCCACCTTGGAACTCTGCCGTAGGTCACTGACCGTGAGCGCCACCTTCGCTAAGGCCAAGGGGATTTTTTCTTTGCGCTGCAGGGCCCTCCACAAGAGCAGCGCTCCCGCATCCCATGTTTTTCCAAAGAGCTCACTCTCTTCGAGCCGCGCATTGGGTTTCTTTTGCCGAGAGTGCATGAGCTGCGTGGCCGCCGCTACCTGACTGCAGGCTTCTTCCCAACCAAGGTCGCTTTTTTCTATTTCTTTGCCGAGTGGCACAATGAGGTCAAAAAGCCCGGCCGTATATTTCGCGAGACGAGCCAGGTAGCGCGTCTTTTCCAACTTCAAGCACGAACAGGCCGTGCGTGTGCCACATGGACAAGCCACCGCTTGGGCCACGAGATAGGGAGAGGCTGGAAGGAAACTATAGTGCCCCGCAAGGCCCACCCTCACCTGCCCCAGCAGCAAGGGTTCGCGGAGGCCCTGCCAGATGCCGGCTCCCCATTGCGGAAAATCCTCGACAAACAAAACCCCGCGGTGGGCTTGCAACCAGTCTTGCACTCCCTTGGCTTTAGGTAGGCCGGGAGCAGTCCAAAGCGGAGAGGCGCAGGGAGCAAAAGGCACAAAAGGCCGGCTATGCTCGCGCAGGCCGCCGCTGATCTGTTGCAAAAATTCCATTTCATCTTCCTCTTGCGCCGTTAGCGGCGGCAGAATGGAACGCAGCGCGAGCGCCAGATTTTTGGCGTGTCGAGAGTTCGCTGTCAGGAAAAGCGAGGGATGGGCGCCCGCGGCAGCCAGGAGCAGGGCTCGTTTTGCTAAAGCATCGCCCACCAATGAATCCCAGGCCGGAGCAAGAGAGGGCCAGTGGCGTTTTTCTGGCGGGCGTTGGCGCAGAAAAAGAGATCCGCCCTGCAGAAAAGACACAAGCTCCGCCAAGGATTGAAATCCCCCGCCCGCTTCTAGATGGCTCGTCTCGAGCAAGTCACTATCCTCCCAGGCCAGAAAGGCCGAACGAAAGTTTGGTAGCTGCTGCCGCAGGTCGGCCTTGCGCCCGGTCGGAAGAAGTTTTCCATCTAGCCCGAGGCCCGCCACTACCAGAATTCCCTGCATTCGTTCCGGTGAAATTTTTCCGCAGCTGCCCAGAATCGCCAAAGCCACCGCGAGATCTAGGCTTTCGGTGGAAACTCCGTGCAAGGAGGGCGCAATGCGGATGCTGAATTTGCGTGCAGGAAGCCGAAAGCCACTGGATTCGAGCGCCGCAAGCACGCGTTCCCGCACTTCCGAGACGAAACTCGCGCCGCCGCCAATGATCTGGATGTAAGGCAAACGCCGCGAATGCACGCATTCCAGCTCAATCGGTAGAGAGTGTGCTCCCGTGAACGCCACAGTTTTGACTTTGAAATGCTTCATCGACGGACCGATGAGCAGAAATTGTGCTGAGAAGAGCGCGCGCATGCACCGAAATCAGAAAAACTTTCCCCACCGATGATCGGATCTCGATCATCGCGTGGATCGAAAGTGCGACAATTTTTTTCTAAGATGATTTTTTTATTTGCGTAGTAAAGTGCTTTGCTTATACTTTTACTAGAACAGTTG
>JAKFYM010000305.1 GCA_021730855.1 Bdellovibrionales bacterium | reverse complement strand
TCTTGCCAGCATAGAGCAACTCGCCAAAGGTGGCGGTAGAAAAAGTCTTGTCCTGGTCCACTTCCACATTATGCTGGAAATTCACCTTTTGTTTGTCGCGATCCAGATCGGCGCGATCTCCACGGATCTTGGTGAGGCCGTGTTTGGCATCCATGATCTCCGAGCGCGCATTTCCTATTAAATAAACTTTATGTTGATCGATCGGGCTCTCGGCCTGATCGCCCCAGACCTTCAGCTTTCCATCCGCCGTATACCCTTCCACGGGCAATTGGGAGTAGAGCAAGCGCTCATCCATTTTGTACTGCGCCTCAGGGCCCTTGAGGATGAAGCCATCGTCTGATTCACTCTGCACATTGCCCACGAGGTGCATGCGCCGCTTGTCGATGTAGAAAAACCCCTTATCGGCGGTGACCTTGGTTTTCTCGTCCCTCTCGTTATAAAAAAACGCGATCACTTTATCCGATTCGGCCACGCCCACGCTGAGATCGTATTTGCTGCGCTCCGAAGTGCTCTCGAGCTCCACCCTGCTCGCCCGCACCGAAACATAGCGGCTATTGGTCATCGCATAGTCGGGAGTGGCATTCTCGGATTGCATCATAAAGGCCGAGCTATCCAGCTCGCGCGGCCAGAGCAGCCAAATAGAGACAAAGAGAACAAGCCCAGCAAAAATCCGCAAAAATGCCGTGGTCGCCCCTAGGTTCATCCGCGGCCTTGCCGCTTCTGTTGGATCGGAAGCAGGAGATCCGTAAGCTCGCGAACCGCGCCAAAACCGCCGGCTTTTTTGGTCACGTAGTGCACCACATTCTTCACGGCCTGGGGGGCGTGCGGCGGGGTGGCGGCAAAGCCTACCTGCTCCAGCACCGGGATATCGAAAAGCTCGTCGCCGATATAGGCAATTTCCTCGTTCTTGACCTTCAGGTCTTTTTTGATCGACTCAAAGGCATGCAATTTATTTTCGTCGCCGAAATACGCGTGCCGCACTCCGAGCAGCTCGGCGCGCTTTTTGTGGCTCACAAAAGACCCGCCCGAGATCACGCAGACTTCCATACCGGCCTTGAGCAGCTGGCGGATGCCATAACCATCGATCACGGAATAAAAAGCGCCCCAGCCCGTGCCCTCCACGTAGAAGATCCGGCCATCCGTCATCACTCCGTCCACGTCGAGGATGAGCACCTTAATTTTTTTGAGGAGGGCTGGTAGCGACTTCGATTTAACCTTCTTTTTTGCCATAAAGAGATGTTACAGGGCCGCGCGAACGGCCTCCAGTTTTTTCAAAAGCCGGCCCGCCCCCGCCAAAGGCAGGCAGCTAGGTCCATCGCACTTGGCTTTTTCGGGATCGGGATGGAATTCGAGGAAGACGCCATCCACGCCCGCGGCCACCGCGGCGAGAGCGAGGATCTCGACCCCGTCCCGCCTTCCGCCGGTGGCGGTGTTCTCGCCCCCATTGCCCTTGCCAGCTCCTGGTAGCTGCACCGCATGAGTGGCATCGATGGTGACCGGCGCTCCGAGGGCCTGCATCTCGGAAATGCCGAGCATATCGACCACAAGATTATTGTAGCCAAAACTCACGCCCCGCTCGCAGAGGATGGTGAGCTCGCGGCTTGGTGCGGCCTCTTTGATTTTGGCCAAAATATTTTTGCAATCCCAGGGCGCGAGAAACTGCCCCTTCTTCACGTGCAGGAGGCCGCCCCTTTTTTCCACCGCGCGGGCGGCAGCCACCACTAGATCCGTTTGCCGGCAAAGAAAAGCCGGGATCTGCACAATATCCGCCACCGCCGCCACGGCCTCGCATTGCTCGGGCTCATGCACATCAGTGATCACGGGCAGATTCCATTGGCCTTTGATTTTCTCTAAGATCGCCAGGCCCGTTTTCAAGCCCGCGCCCCGATAGCTTTTGATGGAAGAACGATTGGCTTTGTCGAAGCTGGCTTTAAAAACAAAGCCGCGGCCCAGCGCACGCGTGGCACGCTCGAGCTCCGTGGCGGTTTCGAAGGCCAGGCCTTCGTCTTCCAGCACATTGAGGCCAAGGATATAGGCCAGGGGCGCGCCCTTGCCGATTTCCCAATTATTTAGTTTCATTCACTGCTCCCATTTCTTTCGGCACCGGGCTCTTGGAGAAAATATGCCAGCTGCGTTCGCCCTGCGAGAGCCGAAGCTCATAGTCTTTTCCCGATGGATGCAATTGCAGCAAGCAGGAATAACGGCGGCACATTTCTTGGTCAATCCCCAGCTCCGTGAGCGCGGGGGAATAACGACCGCGCTCGCTGAACAGCAGGTTCTGCTGGCTATAGGCATTCACAAAGATCATCGTCATCTCGCGGGGCGGACCGCCATCGTCTTTTTTCGGCACCACGCTCACAAACATCACGATGCCTGCCGCCATAGCCAGGAATCCCACGAGCAGGAATCCCCAGAAGCTGCGATGATCCCTCATCGCTTCTTTTCCGCCACGGCCGCCGCCACGAAGGAACTAAAAAGCGGATGCGGGCTTAAGGGCTTGGACTTGAATTCCGGATGGAACTGGCAACCCACGAAATAAGGGTGATCGCGCAGCTCGATCATCTCCACCAAACCATTGCGTGTTTTTAGTCTTGGATCCCGGGAGAAACCGGAAAACACCATGCCCTTGGCGGCGATTTCGTCGCGGAAGGTATTGGAGACCTCGTAGCGGTGGCGGTGGCGCTCCACAATATTTATTTTGCGATACGCATCAAAGGCTTTGGTGCCGCTCAGGAGCTCGCACTCCCAAGAGCCGAGCCGCATCGTTCCGCCCACTTTGTCCACGGACTTTTGCTCTTCCATCAAATCAATCACGAGGTGGGAAGACTGGGGCTGAAACTCAGCAGAGTTTGCGTCCTTCCATCCCACCATATTGCGGGCGTATTCCACCACGGCGAGCTGCATGCCGAGGCAGATGCCAAAAAATGGCTTCTTTTTCTCGCGGGCATACCGAATCGCCGCGATCTTCCCCTCAATGCCGCGTGAGCCAAAGCCGCCAGGAACAAGAATTCCATCCATCTTTGCAAATACGGTATCGAGCTCGGATTCCTTCAGGGCTTCCGAATCCACAAATTCGAGCTTCACCCGGGCATTGTTCGCCGTGCCGCCGTGGAAGAGAGCTTCATTGAGGCTTTTATAACTTTCCTTGAGGTCCACGTACTTGCCCACCACCCCGATCGTGACCTCGTGTTTCGGATGATGGATGCGCTCCACGATCTCTTCCCAGGGCGCCACCTTGGGATTCGAAGTCCACATATTGAGCAGCTCCACGATCTTATCGTCCACGCCCTCTTTGTGCAGATTCAGCGGCACCTCATAGATCGAGGGCGCGTCCTGCGCGGTGAACACCCGGCTCGGCTCGAGATTGCAGAAGAGCGCGATCTTGGCCTTAATCTCTTTGGAAAGCGGGCGGTCCGTACGGCAAAGCAGGATATCGGCCTCGATCCCCTCGTGGCGCAGCTGCGCCACCGAATGCTGGGTGGGCTTGGTTTTTAATTCTCCGGCAGCGGCGATATAGGGCACCAAGGTGAGGTGGAGGTAGAGCACATTTTCGCGACCCACTTCGAACTTCATCTGGCGAATGGCTTCTACGAACGGCAAAGATTCAATATCGCCCACCGTGCCGCCCACTTCCACAAGCGCGATGTCGGCGTCATCGGCGGCTTCATGGATGCGGCGCTTGATCTCATCCGTGATATGCGGAATCACCTGCACGGTTTGGCCAAGGTACTTTCCCTTGCGCTCATTTTGAATCACGGTGTCGTAGACCTGACCCGTGGTGAAATTATTTTTGCGCGAAAGCTCCACGCTCGTGAAACGCTCATAGTGCCCAAGATCGAGATCGCATTCCGTGCCATCCTCCAGCACAAAGACCTCTCCATGCTGCGTGGGATTCATCGTGCCGGGATCCACATTGATATACGGATCCATCTTCAAGAGCGTCACTTTCACGCCCCGCGCTTCCAACAAAGCTCCGATCGAGGCCGAGGCCAAGCCCTTGCCTAACGAGCTCACCACTCCACCGGTCACGAAGATAAATTTTTTCGATTTCGCCATTCTAGTTTCCTGTCTCTGCTCGAAAGGCCGCTCTTGCCCTGTCTAAATCTTCCTGGGTGTCCACGCTGATCGATCCATACTCGGTGCGCCCCATGCCGATCTTCACGCCATGAAAAAGCGCCCGCAACTGCTCGAGGCTCTCGCTCTTCTCGATCAGGGGCGGATCCCATTTTGGGAATTCTAGCAGAAAGTCGCGCTGGTAAACGTAGAGGCCGAGGTGTTTGCCAAAAAAAGGGCTTTCTAGGAGCTCGGAATCCGCCAAAGGATTTTGCCGAAAAGGTATTGCAGAGCGTGAAAAGTAGATCGCGTGGCCCGCAAGATTGGTCAGCACCTTGACATTGCTTGGCTGCAGCACTTCCTCCCAATCGCGAAAGCGGGTGAAGGCCGAGCCCATTTTCTCGCCACCGCGCAGCACGGGGTCGAGCGCCGCCTCCACGGCCTCAGGGGCCATCAATGGCTCATCGCCCTGGAGATTGATGATGATCTCCTCTTTTAGGCTCTCCGCCACATAGGCCACGCGCTCCGTTCCCGAACGCAAGGACTCAGGGCTCATGCGCACTTCATAGCCGGCTTTTTCGACAATTTTTTGGATTTCTTCGGAATCGGTGGCAACCAGGACGCGATCCACGTGGCGGACACGCGACGCTCGTTCGGCAACCCGAACGACCATGGCTTGCCCTTCAATGTCTGCCAGCGCTTTTCGGGCCAATCTTGTGCTCCCGAGGCGCGCCGGAATAACCAAGGCGACTTTGCTCATGGAATTTCATCCTACTCAGTTCACACGGAAGCGTAAAGGAGAAAGTGGGGACTCGGGTTGGTTTTCCGGGGGAAATCAGGGAATTTTGGCCTTGACCCACCCCGCTTTAGCCGAAAACCATTCGATTTCCGGGATCTAGAAATATTTCTTATTTACCTGGTTGACGATCTTTTTACCGGATCGGATCCTGGGAATCCACGCCAGACCTTCCCTTCGTTCCTCTTGATGAAAGGATTCATTAAATGGAACTAAGGACTATTATCGCTCTCGGACTCCTATTTGCGCCCCTTCCAGCTATGGCGGGCGGCCCCGTCCATACCCTCACTGCCCAGAACCACCTGGCCGGAGTGGCCGAATCGGGCCAAGAGGGCCTGGTGCTCGCGCTCACCACCCTGCCCACGGGCGAGCGCTTCGCGCGCCTGCAGCTCAACGGGAGCTCCCAGGCCTTCTGGGTGCAGCTGATTCCAGGAGAAAACCCAAAGCTTGGGGAGCGCTTTCTTTTGCCGCGATCGGTGAATCTATTCACAGCGCCCGTGGCTGAGGTGGAGGAGGAAAGCTCGGAAGAACTTCCCAGCGAGCCGGTGCCCTACGGAGGCCGCAGCCAATACCCGATGGACCAGACGCGCCTCGGCATGGCCTCGCTCTGCTCCTCCTTCATTGATGCCTCCGGGAATTTTGGCGCCTGGGGAACCTATCTCATGGGACGCCTAAACCCCGCTTCCCATCCCAATCTCTTTCGCACGAACGTGGGCGACATGCCGCAAATCTGCCCGCGCTTTTCCCGCATGAGCGTAGAAGCCAAAAAGAATTTCTGGGTCTGGCTGATTGCTTCGATGGCTAATAACGAGAGCTCCTGCCGTGAACGGATCACCGCACGCGGAGTAAATGGCACCGCCGCGGGCTTATTGCAGCTGCACAAAGGCCAAGAGCATAGATATGGTTGCAAGGCGGGAATGAATTCGCTGCGTGCGCTCGAAAATCTAGAATGCGGCCTCACCATTTTGGATAACGACATCGACCGCACCGAGCGGGTATTCCCGCGCGCGAATAATTATTGGGAAGTGCTGCGGCTGCAAACGCGTGCAGGCCAACGAACCTTGCGGCTGGCAAAGGCCTACGCTCCCTGCTTCTAAGAAGCTCATGCCGTGGTTGTGCCTCGCGCAAGCACCGCGTTTTTGGAAAAAAGAAATTTTCCCACGCTTAGAGTCATCATTTTTTCCTTCCGTCCCCCTGCCCTTCAGTATAAAAACCCTTCCGAATCATTGCTCGGGGGGGCACTTCACTAACGCATCCTAAATTATACGCTTGCATTGCATTACGCTCTCGGGGGGGGAATCTCGTGAAAATGTTCTACTGCTTGCTCTTTGTTCTGCCTGTTGTTGGCCAGGCCGCGATCGAAAAAGCCAAAGTCCTGATCCAGGAAATCAAACCATCGGAGGACGTAAAACGCCTCCTTGTGCCCGTGCGTGTGGAAGCGCGCGTGTCCTCGGCGGTCACCTCCGACATCGAAGGCCTCGTGACAAAAATCACTAAACCGCTCGGTTCGCGCGTGAAGGCCGGAGATGTGGTGCTCTACGTGGAGAACAAAGATCCCACCTTCACCTACGCATCCGTGCCCATGCGCGCGCCGATCAGCGGTGTGGTGAGCCAGCTTAGCCCGTCGCTGATGACCAAGGTGAGCCGGGGCGAGAAACTCTTCTCCGTCATGGACCCCAAATCCGTAAAACTCCTTGCCGAAATTCCTTTTGCCGACACTGCTCTCGTGCAGCCTGGCAGCAAGGGCACATTTAAAACCGAGCTCGCCGCCAAAGAAGGCCTCGCGATCCGTGTCACCGGTGCGAGCCCGCTCATTGATCCACGCACGGGCACGGCCCCGGCAGAGATGGAGTTCGTGGAAAAAGACAAACTCCCGCCCATCGGCAGCGTGGGCCACGCCGTTTTTGAAATCAAGCGCGGTTCGGTGCTGATGATCCCCGAGAGCGCGCTGGGATATTCCGATGGAAAACCCATGGTGAAAATCCTGGGTAGTTCCGGCCTGGTGGAAAGA
>JAKFYM010000350.1 GCA_021730855.1 Bdellovibrionales bacterium | reverse complement strand
ATACTCTCTTTCTTTTAGAAGAAAGCTTCCCGCGGCTTCTCCTCCCCTTTGCGGCCTACCCTCTCGTGCTTCTCCGCAAGCGCGCGCCCACCCAGTGAAGATCTCCCTGCCTTCCTACAGCCTTTTCCGCGTGGTAGCCTATTGCGCCCGCCAACAGAAAAAGAGATTTTTTATCACCATTGCCCTGCTCTTCGTCTCGGGACTCCTAGAAGGCATTGGGATCCTTTCGCTCTTTCCCGTGCTTGAGGTGGCGATGCGCCCGGAAGCCACGGCGGAGCTGGCGCAGGGAAAGTTCGCCGGCTTGGCAAACTTTTTTCAGGGAATGGGCCTGCCCTTTCAGATAGAGACCCTCATGACCCTGGTGCTTCTAGGTCTTTTCGGCAAGGCGCTCTTTTTGTTTTTCGGCATGCGCCTCGTGACTAAAAGCGTGACCGAGGTGATGGCCTTTTTTCGGCTGAAAATGGTCAGCGCCTCGCTTTATGCGCGCTGGAGCTTCTCCCTAGATCGCCCCGTGGGCATGGTGGTGAATCGCATCACCACAGATAGCTACCGCGCCTCTTCTGTTTACTACTATGCCTGCCAAATCTGCGCGAATGCCATCCAAGTGGGAGTGTACGTGGCCCTTTCCTTGGTGGTTTCCTGGCGTCTCACTCTCGTGGCCGGCCTCAGCGCCGCTCTCGTGGCTTGGTGTTTGATGCGTTTTGTGCGCATCACCCGGCTCGCGGGCAGCGAGCAGCTTCATGTACTCAACACCCTCTCGGCGAAATTTGCCGACTATCTGCAAGGCATGAAACCATTGAAGGCCATGGGTTTGGAAGGGCGGCTCGAAGGCTATCTAAAAAAAGACATCGAGCGCCTGAACCAGGCCCAACAAAAAGAGCTAAATGCCATTGAGGCCATGAAAACACTGCATGAGCCGATCGCCGCGCTTTTGCTCGTAGGACTTGTGCTTTACTGCGTGCGTTTTCAGCTAGATGGGGTTTCGAATTTATTGGTTTTGGGAATTGTCTTTCAGCGGCTGCTCAGCCGAACCAATGTTTTGCAGCAAAATATCCAAAATTGCGCGGCCGGAGAAGAATCTTTTTGGACAGTCTTGCGAGAGATAGAAGAGGCGGAGAGACAAAAAGAAGACCTAGGATCAGGAGAGCCCACCTCGATCCAGATCCGGAACGAAGTGCGATTCCAGGATATCAGCTTCCGCTACGGCAGCAAATTGGTGCTGGAGCAGCTGAATCTTTGCCTTCCGGCGCGGGGCCTCGTGCTCATTGAAGGGCCTTCCGGAGGCGGAAAAACCACCTTGCTTGATCTCTTGTCTCGCCTATATGAGCCGACGGAAGGAAATATCTTGGTGGACGGAAAACCCATCCGGAATCTGCCGCTCCTGGCTTGGCGGCAAGCCATAGGCTATGTCCCCCAGGAAATGTTTTTGCTCAACGACACTCTTTTCCATAATCTCACCCTAGGCTCTGATCGTTATGACCCCTCCTCCATCTCCCATGCGCTGCGCCTCGCCGGAGCGCAAGAATTCGTAGATTCCTTGCCCAAAAAAGAGCAGACTATTCTCGGAGAACGGGGCGCTACGCTCTCTGGGGGGCAGCGCCAGAGGATTTCCTTAGCCCGTGCGCTCCTGCGAAAGCCGCAAATCTTGGTCTTGGATGAGGTGACTGCCTCTTTGGATCCAGCAACCGAGCGAGAGATTTGCCGTTCGCTAAAAACGATAGCCCAAGAGATTTGCGTCATCGCTATCTCCCACCAAACTTCGTTGCGAGACGTGGCCGATCTCGTTTATGTCTTGCGAAATGGACGGCTTGTAGCGTCCTAGAGGGAAAATGTTAGCTACCAAATTCTTAAAACTATACTTGCCCACCCCTTTGAAGGTTTTCCTTGGGGAAGTGCTCGCGCTTTTCTCCCGCGACGCTTCGGTTGCCCGTTTCTGTGCCCACAATCGCCAAATTTGGAAAAAACAGGAAAACGAAGGTGGAGTTATCCTCTTTGACGCATTTCCGGTGGCGCAATCGGTGATCACCACCAGCTACTTCCTCAATGTGTTAGCCAAGAAACACAAAGCCGCCTTTCGGCCCTTCTCTTACCTTGGAATTAATAATCCTCATCTACGTCACCTATACCAGTCCTTTGGCGCAGGCCCCGAGGTGCTTACCCGCCTGACAAATAAGGCGGTGAAGGAAAGAGCCACCGAAATCACCGACACAATCTTCTCTGGCCTGAAGACCAAAGAAGATGTCTTTCAAATCAAAGTGAATGGTTATCCCGTAGGGATCGACATCTATGAATCGTATTTACGCTTCTGTGGCCGACCCACGGTTTATATTGAAGGGAAACTGCGTGGGATAGTGGCCGAGGCCGTGGAGCTGGTGCTGTTCTGGGAGGACTTTTTCCAAAAACAGCCTGTGCACGCCTTGGTCCTAAGCCATTGCTGCTACAATCACCTGAATATTCCGGCAAAAATCGCTTTTCAAAAAAACATCCCGGTTTACGTGCCCTATGCGCGTGGTATCTATCGCCTCACACGCCCACTCGAGAGTTATGGATACTTTCCTCACTTACGGAAAATGTTCGCCCGCCTCTCCCCCCAAGAACAGAAAGAGGCCAAAGCCTTGGCAAAACGCCAGATCGAACGGCGCCTTTCCGGCGAGGTGGGCGTGGATATGGGATATTCCACCAAGAGTGGGTATTCGCGAAGCCGCACGGCTCAGCGGCTCTTAGGCCAAAATAATAAGATCAAGGTCTTGATCGCAAGCCACTGCTTCTATGACAATCCTTACGCTTTTGGTGATCTCTTGTTCATCGACTTCTACGAATGGATCACCTTTCTCGGCAAGCTGGCTGAAGAAACAGATTACGAGTGGTACCTGAAAATGCATCCCGATCCTTTCCCGGGCACCGAAGAAACGATGAAGGAATTGCTGGCAAAATATCCGCGTATCAAAATGCTTCCTAAAGAAACCTCGCACATGCAATTGGTGGAGGAGGGCCTAAATTTTGTGCTCACGGCCTATGGCTCCGTGGGGCACGAGTACCCCGCACTAGGCGTGCAGGTGATCAATGCCGGCTACAATCCACGGGAAGCCTACAATTTTAATTGGCACCCAAAGACCGTAGAGGAATATCGCTCCCTCTTGCTACGGCTAAAAGAACTGAAACTAGACGTGCGCCTAGACGACCTCTATGAGTTTTATTACCTCTATCACTACTACATCTACGCCGACGATTTCATCTTCCCCAACTACCGTGAAGCAGAGAAGAAGATGGGTGGTCATCGTGGTATGTCCACCAGCGCTGCTTATGATTACTTCTTAGATCTCTTTACTTCGGAACGCCACCAAACGATTCAACAAAATATTTTGGACTTTGTCGAATCGGGAGCAAAGTATTTCTTTAGTCGAGGAATAGAGCGGGATCTAGAAGCCCCCGCCCTTCGACCACCCACATTGCAAGCAGAAATCCAAGAGCTCTAGGGCCGTTTCGCCTGCAATACGCCAGAATAGATTTCTTGTAGCCGCGCTAAATTTCGCTCCGGCCCAAATTCTCGTAAGTAAGTGGCACGGCCCGCATCCGCCACTGCCTTCCGTTTTTCGCTATCCGCGAGAGCCCGCCCCACCGCCGCACGTAAGCCTTCCCTATCTCCCGCCGGGAAGAGCCAAGCATTTTCTCCCTCGCGAAAGACCTCTCCTGCCGCTCCAAATTTGCTGGTCACCACCGGGATACCCAGCGACATTGCCTCAAGCAAAACCAAAGGCACCGCGCCCTCAAAACACTCTGTGGGCATGACTAGCAAGCTCGCCCCGGCTAACAAGCGCCCCACATCCTCGGCGCTACCCCGCAGATGCACTTCAAAATCATGGAGGTCCTCCGCTAACGGCCCATCACCAATGAATTTTAAAGGGATTGGCATCCCCTTCCAGGCCTGACGAAGAGTGCGTATCCCTTTCTCGTTGCTCAACCGGCCAACATACAGAGCATACCCCTGATCCTGGCGAGGAAAGCGCGCCGATAGATCGGGGCTGAAGTTGGACTTCACATGCAATTTTTCCGCGGGCAGCCCACTTAGCACAAACAAGCTCCGAGCAAACTCCGTCATGGTCACGAAAGCATCCACAAGGGGCACCCACTGGTTACGAGAAGCAATCATGCGGGCTACGGGCATCGTGGCGAGCGCCGAATTTCGATAACATTGGTGGACCACTCCGGGGAGGCTGCTGCCTTTGTCCAAACAAAGGGTGCAATTCTTCCCCTCGCGCAAGAGAAGGCCATTGGCACAGAATAGCCGGAAATTATGTAGGGTGTGCACGATGGGAACGCCCTCTTCATAGCAGGCAAAAAACACCGCGGGCGTGAGAAGGGGAAAATAATTGTGCACATGCACGATATCCGGACGCAGCTCCCGGATTTTCTCACGAAATGCTTTCTCTTCCTTTCGTGAGCGAGCCAAGGATAGGGCTGTTTGTAAGGTGCGGCTAGGCCCCTGGATCTCTTGGCTATCACGGAAATAGCGCGACACCCGCATCCCCGCCTCTTCTAAAAGCTTGGTTTCCCGGTCGACAACAACATCTTCACCGCCCCGGATTTGGTAGCGGTTGTGGGCCACAAGTACGTGCATCAGACGAAAAGGTTGGCATAAATCGCCAAGCCTGGAAAGATGCGATATAAATAGTCGGTGATCAATAAATGGACGGATAAAATCCAAAAAGGGCAGCTCGCGTTCATCTTTTTTTCCGCTGGATTTTTTACTTGCACCTGGGATCTGCTCGCCACCCTGGAAGTTTATAAATTTACGCTCAAGGCCCACCAGGGTTTTTTCTTGCTCGCTTTTCTCTGCGCCCTCGTCGAAAATTTGCCTCTCAAGCGCAAAGACGTCCTCGCCCGCTTGGGCTCAGGCTTTTCCATCTCTATTCTTGGCCTGGCTGGCTACTATATTCTCACCTCTCCCTGGAGCGCTTACCCACTCAAAACTATCCTCTACACAGGTTGGCTCGTTTTTAACCTATTCACGATTTGGGGCACGGCCCAGCTTCTAGCAGCTAAAGTCGATCGCTTTTCCTTCCTAAAGTTGGCCTTGTTCACGATGGCGTTCCATACAGTCATCGTCCTTTTTGACCAGGTAGCTTACCAGTTCGGCCACGTTGGAGGTTTTATTGGCTTCAATCAAGACCTCTATTTGGACTGGGGCGTTTCGCGGCCCCATGCTTTTGCTTCAGAGCCTAGCTACCTAGGCACTTTTCTTTGTTTGGGAGTATTGACCACTCTACCCTGGATCCTTTTCCAGAAAAGATGGTCACTTTCCTTACTGTGGATCGCTTGCGTCTTTGCGCTCGTCTTCACGAACTCACGCACCGCCTGGTTTGGACTCCTGGCTGGTATTTTTCTTTTTGGCCTACTCTACCGCAGGTTCGTGGGTAGAATTTCTCGAAAAATCTATCTTGCTCTCGTAATCCTACCGGTGGTTTTTGCTGGAGTCTTTTTTGCCATCACTACTCCCGGCCATCGCCTTGTTCTCAAGGAAAGACTGGTGGTCTCTATGGTCAATGGCCAAGACGGCCCCAGCAATGCGCGCATACGCGCCCTCGCCACCGCTTGGGATATGGCAAAAAGAACGAATGGCAAAGGCACCGGGCTCGGAGCTTCTTTCAAATACTGGATGGACCACTATTTACGGACAGATATTGAGTTCACACTGCCGCAATGGACCCTCGACCAAAGATACTTCAAGAAGAACACCTTCGGCGACGAAGTGATCATGAGCATCTGGGGACAAACGCTCGCCGAGGGAGGGATTCCGGGCATCCTGCTTTTTTTCTCCGCCGCCTTCTTTTTCTTACGTTCCCAATGGCGGCGATTCAGAGAGAGTAACGACCTCCTAGTGCTGGGCTCCCTGGTGGCAAGTCTTGTGTTCTTTTTCTTCGTCACGCTTTGGCTGGGCAATATCGCCCGTGGAGACATCTGGGTTTGGTATGCTCTCTGGAGTCGTCTCGCCCTACCCAACCCGGCCTAAATCGCCCCAATGCCCCGAATGGCCGTGGCAATCGTCTTCGCCATAATGATGAGATCCAACAAGAACGAACGGTGTTCGATATAGAAAAGATCGTATTCCATATTCGCGTGAATGGGCTCCCCACGAACCGCTGAAATTTGCCAAACGCCGGTGATCCCTGGTTTCACCTTCAAGCGCTCTCTTTGCTCCTCATTATACGTGGCCACGATGAAAGGCATTTCCGGCCGCGGGCCGACCACGCTCATTTCCCCGCGAATCACATTGAAAAACTGAGGAAGCTCATCCAGGCTGCTACGCCTTAACCAACGGCCAAATTTGGTGAGCCTAGGGTCACCCGCCGATTTAGGTGTGAGATCATAGGGATTTGCGGTGACCACCATCGAACGAAACTTAAAAAAATTGAACTCTCGCCCATTCAAACCCACTCTTTTTTGTTTAAAGAGCACGGGGCCGGGACTATCGATCCGCACTCCTATGGCAATCAAGGCCATTAGTGGGCTGAGCAATACCAAAGCCAAGATCGAAAGCACGAGGTCAAAGACCCGCTTCAGGTAGGGGTACCAAAGGCGCGGAGAAATCTCTTTTTCCTGAATCACGGGGATTCCCCCAAGCTCGCGCACCTCGAGCTGGTGCATGAGGTGACCATAGGTGGGCGGCACTACCGACACCTTGAGGCGCAGCTTTCGGCAATACTCCGCAATCTCTAAATTGCGCTGGTAAGTGGCCGAGGGCATCGCGATAAAGACCTCCTGCACCCCCTGCTTCTCGCATAGCGCCTCTATGAGATCGAGGCCACCAAGCACCACATTGCCATTTTTTGCGTTCACTTCACGAATCGGCACAGACTTACCCCAGCGAGTGGTGTCGTCGTCGAGAAAACCCACCACCTT
>JAKFYM010000156.1 GCA_021730855.1 Bdellovibrionales bacterium | reverse complement strand
GACTTTTTTTGCCATTTTTGTACTCCGTAAAATCAAACTCAGCTAAAAAGGTCTTATAAACTAGAGCCCTTTGCAAGGAGAACTTGACGGGGAAAGCCCTCGGAAGTACTACTAATTTTCACTATGCAGGACTCAAAAATTTTCCCCGTCACTCTCGAAGGCAAGCGCATGCTCGAGGAAGAATTAAAACGATTGCTCAGCGTGGAGCGTCCCTCGGTGATCACCGCCATTGAAGTGGCGCGCGCCCATGGCGATCTCAAAGAGAATGCGGAATACGCAGCCGCCAAGGAGCGCCAGTCTTTCGTGGAGGGCCGCATCCAGCACATCAATGCCGTGGTGAGCGGAGCGCAGGTGATTGATCCCACCACCCTCAACTATCCACATATTGTGTTTGGTGCCACCGTGCAGCTAGAAGACATGAATAGCGGCCAGCCCGTGACCTATAAAATCGTGGGCATTGATGAGGCCGACATTTCGAAAAATAAAATCAGCATCGCTTCGCCCCTGGCCCGCGCGTTGATCGGGAAAAAACCTGGCGATGAAGTCCTAGTGCCCACTCCCCGTGGCAGCTCCACCTACGAAGTGCGCGAGGTTGCCTACGTCTAAGGGTTCGCGCGCGCTCACGCTCTCCACCCCTTTGCAGTACACGAAGGGCGTGGGACCAGCCCGCGCCGGCGCCTTCGCCCGCAAGGGCATCGTCACCCTCCAGGACGCCCTTTACTACTTCCCGCGCCGCTATGAAGATCGCCGCCGCCTCTGCCAACCCCAGGATCTAGCCACCCTACCTGAGGGCATCCAGGTGACCGTGCTGGCGCGCATCGAGCGCTCCCGCGAGATTCCGCTGCGGGGCCGCAAACAAAGCTTATTTGAACTGATGGTGATGGGCGAGAAGGGCGATCTGCTCGTCTGCACCTGGTTCCATGTGTTCAAGGGCATGAAGGAGAAGCTGGTGCCCGGCCAATGGGCGATCTTCCAGGGCGCGCTGAAAAAATACCGGGGCGCGCCGCAGATCGTGCATCCCGATGTGGAAGTCCTCCAAGCCAAGCCCGACACCAACACCATGACCTCCCCCGTGTCCCTGCACTGGGGCCGCGTGGTGCCGATCTATTCCCGCTCGGAAAAACTCAGCCAAAAATTCATCCGCGAGACCCTCTTCTCCTGCCTCGAAACGGGCCTCCCGCTGCTGCGCGATCTCCTGCCCGCGCCCTTGCGCGAGAAATATTCCCTCCCGGGCCTGGCCGAAAGCCTGCGCGAAATGCATTTCCCCCAAGAAATGCCCCGGCTCGAGGCCACCACCACGGACACTCTCCCGCCCCCCGTGCGCCGGCTGATCTTCGAGGAGTTTTTCAAATTCCAGCTCGTGCTGCTGATGGACCGCGCCGGCATCCAGCCCGAGCCCGCACTCCCGCTCCGGATCAAGGGGCGGGTGGCGCAGACTCTGCGCTCAGCCATCCCCTACAAACTCACCCAAGCCCAGGAGCGCGCCATTGCCGAAATCCTCGGCGACCTGCAAAAGCCCGAGGCCATGAACCGCATCGTGCAGGGAGACGTGGGCAGCGGAAAAACCCTCGTGGCCCTGTTCACCGCCGCCGAGGTGGTGGAGAATGGCTTCCAGGTGGCGCTCATGGCTCCCACCGAGATCCTCGCCGAACAACACTTTCTCACGGCCCAGAAAATCTTTGCCGAGAGCGGAGTGGATGTGGCCCTGCTCACGGGCTCGCTGCCGAAGGCCAAAAAAGAGGAGATGCAGGCGCGCATTGCCTCGGGTAAAGCGGCGCTCGTGATCGGCACCCATGCCCTGATCCAAGAGGCCGTGAATTGGCATAAACTATCTTTAGTGATTGTGGACGAGCAGCACCGCTTCGGCGTGCGCCAGCGCGTGGCGCTGAAAGAAAAAGCCGTCCCTGGCACCTTCCCGCACATCCTCACGATGACGGCCACGCCCATCCCGCGCTCGCTCGCGCTCACGGTCTTTGGCGAGCTCGACGTGAGCACCATCGACGAGCTCCCACCCGGCCGCCAGGACATCGCCACCAAGGTGATCCGCGGCGGCGATCGGCACAAGCTCTACAACCTGATCCGCAAAGAGGCCGCCGACAAGAAGCAAAGTTATATTGTTTACCCCTTGGTGAGTAATTCCGATAAAGAAGGCATGGAGAAAATCCGCAGTGTGGAAATGGAGTTCGAGCGCCTCCAGGCCGAGGCCCTCGCCGGCCTGCGCCTGGGCATGGTGCACGGCCAGATGCCGGCCGAAGAACGCACGCGCATCATGCGCGCCTTCAAAGATCATGAATACGATGTGCTGATCTCCACCACCGTGATCGAGGTGGGCGTGGACGTGCCCAACGCCACCGTGATCGCGGTCGAAAACGCCGAGCGCTTTGGCCTCTCCCAACTCCACCAACTGCGCGGACGCGTGGGCCGGGGCGCCCACAAAAGCTATTGCGTGCTGGTGACGGACACTCCGCCCCCCGGCGTTCTACCCGCACAGTCCGAAAACGCCGAAGAGGGCGTGCTGGACGAAAGCCCTTGGGTGCGCCTCATGGTGCTTGAGAAAACAAGGAGCGGTTTTGAGATCGCCGAGCACGACCTAAAGATCCGCGGCCCCGGCGATTTTTTTGGCACCAAGCAGAGCGGAAGCCCAAGCTTCCAGCTTGCCGACCTCAGCCGCGATGCCCAGCTCCTAGAGGTGGCCCGCCAGGAGGCCCAAGAGATTTTCCGCCGCGATCCCAAGCTCGAGCTACCTGAACACCAGGAGCTGCGCAAATGGTTCGATCTCACCCTGGATGAAGCCGCGGTGACGCTCAAGAGCGGGTAGGTCTCGCCCACCGTCAGGTGGCGCTTCCCGCTCGGGAGGCTCGGGAGCGGAAAATCACTCCCCATCGGTTTCGCCTCGCAGCATCGAAGCCCACCTACCTACAGCATTCCAAACCGTATACAGAATACCGTATACAGCATTCTGCATTCTGTTTTCACGTCTCCCGCGCGTCCTCATCCTGCCCTACGCCAAAATACTTCGCCGCTGGGTGGTGGGTCACCACTGCCGACACCGAGGCTTCCGGGTCCATCATGAATCCTTCGGTGAGCTGCACGCCGATTTCTTCGGGGCGCAGTAGCTTCCAGAGTTTGGCTTGGTCGTCGAGGCGGGGGCAGGCGGGATAGCCGAAAGAATAGCGGCAGCCGCGGTAGCGCGCCTGGAAGCGCTCCATCATCGTCATCTCCGGCCCGTCGGGAAAGCCCCAGAGGCCGCGCAGCTGGGTGTGCAGGAGCTCGGCATAAGCCTCGGCCGTCTCTAGGGCGAGGGCGGCCAGGGCGTGGGCCTTGAGGTACTCCCCGCGCTGCTTCAACTCCTCGGAGCGGGCGCGCACATTTTTTCCGGCGGTCACGCAGAAGAACGCCACCTGGTCGAAATCCTTCATGCGCTCGAGCGGCTGGGCGTAGTCCGAAATGCAGAGGCCGTTTTCTTTTACCTGGCGGGGGAAATCAAAGCGCTCCACCGCGGTGTCGTGGGCGTCGATCGCCTTCTTGTCAAACACAAAAAGGGTATTGCCCTGGCTGCCCGCTTGGTAAAACTGATAGACCGCTTCGGGCGCCATCAGCTCGTGGCGTTTCACTTCTTCTTTTAGGTCCTCGATGATGGCGGCGAACTCCAGCATCTTGGCGCCATGGGGATGATTCGCAAGCAGCTTTTTGTCTTTCTGCCAGAGCTTCACCACTTCGCCCGGCATGCCGAGGTGGCGGTAGAAAAGCACGTGGTAGTTCACGAATTTCCAAATCAGGTCGAGGCTCTGGCCACGCAGGATGTGGCGCTCGAAATCAGGCGCGCGCGGGAGCGTGGGAAGCACGGCCACTTCGGTGGAGCGCACTTCCGAGCGGGGGCCGGCTGTGGCCTTGGCTTCGGCGGCCTCGCCCTGGAGGGTAGCCTGGCGATCGCGCAGGGAGGCCTCCAGCTCCGGGCGCAAGTTTTTGTCCACCACGCGCTTGGCGAGCTCTAGGCCCCCCATGGCATCCTTGGCGTAGATCACGAGGCCCTTGCCGTAGGCCTTGGCGATGCGTTTGTCGGTGAAATTCTGGGAGAGCGCGGCCCCGCCCACCATGATGGGAATATTGATCCCGGCTTGCTGGAGATCGCCCGCGGAAAGCTCCATCTGCTGGGCGCTTTTTACGAGCAGCCCGGAGAGGCCCAAGATATCGGGCTTGTGCTCGCGCACGGCCTGGATCAGCTGCTCGGAAGGAATCTTGATGCCGAGGTTCACCACGCGGAAGCCATTGTTGGAGAGGATGATCTCCACGAGGTTTTTGCCAATGTCGTGCACATCGCCCTTCACGGTGGCGAGCACCACGGTGCCGCGCAGGGCGGTGTCGGCCTTTTCCATGAAGGGCTCAAGGTAGGAGACGGCGGCCTTCATCGCCTCGGCGCTCTGGAGCACTTCGGCCACAATCATTTCATTTTTATTGAAGAGGCGGCCCACCATGTCCATGCCCTTCATGAGCGGGCCATTGATGATGTCGAGCGGGCGCATTTCCTGGCGCTTGAGCTCGAGGTCGGCAAACAAACCTTCTTTGGTGCCCTCCACGATATATTGCGCGAGGCGCTCGTCGAGGGCGAGCTCTTGTTTCACTTCCTTCACGCGCGGCTTGAGGTTGCGGAAAAACGCGGCGAACGCGGCCACGGGATCGTCGCCCCGGTCCCAGAGGATGTCCTCACAAATCTTGATTTCTTCGGGGCTAAGCGAGCCAAAGCGCGGGATCTTCTCCGAGTTCACGATCGCGAGATCCAGGCCGGCCTTCACGCAATGGTAGAGGAAGACGCAATTCAAAACTTCACGGCCCACTGAGGGCAGGCCGAAGGAAACGTTCGAGATCCCCAGCACGGTCTTGGTGCCCGGAAAACGCTCCTTCAAGAGGCGCACACCCTCGATTGTTTCCACCGCGGACCCGCGGTACTGCGCATCGCCCGTGCCGCAGGGGAAAACCAGGGCGTCCCAATAAATATCCTCGGGGGGAATGCCGTATTTGCCGGTGAGCAAATCGTACTCCCGGGCGGCGATCTCGAGCTTGCGCGCGCGCGTGACGCCCATGCCTTGCTGGGGATCATCGTCGATGCAGCCCACCACCACGGCGGCGCCGTATTTTTTCGCCATCGGCAGCACATGGGCAAAACGCTCTTCGCCATCTTCAAGGTTCACGGAATTGAGGATCGACTTGCCTTGAATTTTTTTCAGCGCCTCTTCGATCACGTGGTGGTCGGTGGAATCGATCATGATCGGCACCCGCACTTTTTTCAAAAGCTCGGGCAGGAAGATTTCCATATCGTCCATCTCGTTGCGATCGGGGTTGGAGAGGCAAACGTCCACAATATGCGCGCCTTTTTTCACCTGGGCGCGGCCCACTTCGGCGGCCTCTTCCCACTTGCCGGCATTGATCAGGTCGCGAAACTTCTTGGAGCCGATCACATTGGTGCGCTCGCCCACGAGTAGGGGGCGCATCTCGTCGGTGACTTCCAGATACTCCACTCCCGAGAGGCGCGAGGCGGGGCGCGGGTGGGCTTGGCGCGGCTTGGCCTGATCGGCAATCTCCCGCAAGCGAGTCACATGGCCCGCATGGGTGCCGCAGCAGCCACCGAGCACATTCAGCCAGCCTTTTTCGAGAAAGTGCGTGAGCACGTTTCCGAGCAGCTCGGGGGTTTCTAAGTATTGGCCGTTCTCGTCGGGGAGGCCGGCATTCGGGACGCAAGCCACGGGAAAAGGCGACATCTCCGCGAGCGTGCGAATGTGGTCGGTCATAAAGGCCGGACCGGTGGCGCAGTTGAGGCCCACATAGAGGAGATCACGATTTTCTAGGGAGGTGATGAGGGCATCCACGCCCTGCCCGGCCAGCATGGTGCCCATGGGCTCGATCGTGCCGGAAATCGCCACCGGCAGCGGATCTTCCACTTCGGCATGGAGGCGATCAATGCCAGCTAGGCAAGCCTTGATATTGGTGGTGTCGTTGCAGGTTTCGATTAGGAAATAATCGGCGCCCCCGTCGTAGAGCCCACGCACCTGCTGGTAGTAGTGCTCGGCGAGCTCGTCGTAGGTGATCCCGCCGGTGACCGAGATGGCCTTGGTGGTGGGCCCGATCGAAGCCGCCACAAAACGCGGCCAATCGGGGGTGGAGAATTCCTCGCAGGCCTCGCGGGCTAGCTGGCAGGCCTTGGTGTTGATCTCATAGTGTTTATGGGCGAGGTCGTATTCCGCCAACACTAGGGGGGTGCTGCCGAAAGTATTGGTCTCGACGATATCGGCCCCGGCTTTTAGGTATTTTTGGTGGATGCGCTTGATCACATCGGGCCGGGTGAGCACGAGATTCTCGTTGCAGCCCTCATAGGCCTCGCCGCCAAAATCCGCGGCCGTCAGCTGCTCATCTTGCAAGGCGGTGCCCGTGGCTCCGTCTAAAACGAGGATTTTTTCGCGGAGACGCTTCCGGAGCAAAGCTGTTCGCTCTTTACGCGTGTCGTGGCTCATTGGAATTAATCTAGACCAAAGGGAGGGGGGTGCAAAGCGATTTTTTCCCCCGTATACTGGAGGAAGCATGATCGAATTCAAGGTGATATCCACGGTAGAAAAATCCCAGATCTCCACCTACCAGCATACGGGAGCGCAGCTCACTATTGGCAGTGAGTCGGGCGATATGGTGATCGACGACCCCAATCTCTCGCCCCTGCAGTTGCGCGTCTATTTTCAGGGGGCGCAGGCGATGCTGGAGAACCTCGATCCGTCGGTGGAGCTGCGCCTGAATGGGCGGGCGGTCGACGGCGGCGTGCCGCTCAAGGAACGCGATAGCATCGCCATTGGCCGCACCACCCTGCAGTTCACCGTTCTCAACCTTCGCCCCCTAGAACCGCCCAAAATATATGAACACGCGCAGGC
>JAKFYM010000354.1 GCA_021730855.1 Bdellovibrionales bacterium | reverse complement strand
TGGCGTGGCCAAGGTGAAGCTCCCCGGTCAGATTGGGCGGCGGCATCATGATCGTGTACGGGTCCTTGCCGGACTCGACATCGGGCGTGAAGGCGCCGGACTGCTCCCAACGCTCGTAGATGCTGCTGCGAACGCGCTCACAGACGAACTCTTCCGTCCTAGCTCGAAAGACGCATCCGTCTCCGCATGCAGCAATCGGCGCACAAACCAAAGAAAGTGCCGCGCCTGAAAAAAATCACCCCGGCGATAAGCGAGCTCGGCGAGCCGGAGGTTGAGACGAATCTCGTGGCGCCGATTTTGGTGGGTGTAGATCTCGGGCGCGGCCTTTTCTAAAACTGCACTGGCCTCTCGAAACCGGCCCCGCAGCGTGTACTGACGGGCAAGCTCGATCGCCACATTCGATAAGGAATAGTAATCCTGCACTCCCGCGGAAACGAGGCGCTGCTCAAGCTTGCTTAGGGCTGCATCGCCCGTGAGCCCGTACTCCGCTTCGTAGAGTTCGCGCGAGATCGCAAATCCCCCACTAGAACTAGTGTTGCCGAGCCGCTTGGCCAGTTGGGAGGCTTGGGTGAGGTAGTTCAGGCCCTTATGGATTTCTCCGGCCACCACATGGCAATGACCCAAAGCATCGATGGCGAGGGCACGGGCAAAAAGACTTTTGGTGGCCATGGCCGCGCGCCTTGATTTCTCCGCCTCCTGAAGCGCCGCGGGCGTGCGACCCGTATAGTAGAGATAGAATTCCTCGCCCTGGTGCTGAAAGAATTTCTCGAGCGGGCTTCTGGCTCGGTAAGCCGCATTCTGCGCCAGCAGCTTGCGAGCCGTTTCGTAGTTGGAGCGGCGGATCCAGCCAATCGCCAGAAAGAATCGGGCGGCGAGTAGAGACAAACCCTGCCATTTTTTATAGATCGCAAAATAGTCCTCGGCCTCCTCCATGCGCGAGAGAAAGCTCAGGGCTCCTAAGAGCGAAACGAATTCCCCGGCGCTGAGCTTGCGGTTCGACTCCTCCTTGCGTAGGAGCAAATCCGCCGCCTCTCGGTAGCGCCCGGCCAAGAAGTCTTGCTGTAGTTCCATAATCCCCTCAAATCCCATCATCTTTCTAAGACGGTGTTTGTTCCTTGGCAAGGGGAACCCTCTTAGCCTGAGAACAGAAAGCGAGGGTTCATGAAAGCGCTAAAATTTTTCCTCCTGCTCCTGCTCCCGGCCTGCGCCTATAAGGTGGAAAAAGAGCCTTTGCCCACCGGAGGAGGCTTCACCGAGATTCGTGCTCTGGTGCTCGGCCCCAAATGCTTGCGCTGCCACGGCGAAGCCCTAGCCACCTACGCCGCAGTGCTGCCTCTGTTGGACGAGATAGCGGCCCGCATCCAAAGCAGCGATCCCAATCTCATGATGCCCCCTCCCGGTTCATCGCTCTCCGCGGCGGAACGCACGCTCTTGCTCGACTGGATCGCCCGCGGCGCCCCCGAAGGCCCCGGAGGGGTGGCTCCAGCCCCGCCGCCTCCCGGCCTCTCTGGCTTTGCCCTTCTCCAGGCCAAAGTATTTCCCAAATGTTCGCGCTGCCACGGAGGTGGCTGGCTTTCGTCCTATGAATCCACCTTTGGGCAAAAAGACGAAATCGCCAGACGGGTGCAGCTCACGGATTTCGAGCAAATGCCGCCGGCCAACCGCCCCCAACTCTCCGAGGAAGAAAAACAACTCCTGCTCACCTGGATCGCACTCGGTGCGCCTAGGGAAGGCGGGATACAAGAAAGGGAATTATGAAAATCCAAATCTTTGCCATCCTAGTATTTCTATTTACAGTTGCCGCCACCGCCGCGGTGCCCCTCCATCAGCCTCCCGGCGCCGGCAGCGTGAACTTTCTCGCGATCGGAAAGCCGAGCATGCTGAAAATCCACGGCCAGGCGCCAGGCCCCGAGGCACAGCTTTCCGTGGACAAAAACGCAATCACGGGCACGATTCGTTTTGCACTTACCAAGCTGGATACGGGGATTGAGCTGCGCAACACCCATATGAAAGAAAAGTACCTGCAGGTCCAGGAGTTCCCCGAGGCCACTCTCACCCTCACCGAAGCGAAAGTGGAGGAGGCGTTCCTGAGCTCGCTGAGCACCGGTGGCCAAAGGGATTTCAAGGGCCGGCTCTCGCTCCATGGCAGAGAGCAAGACGTGGCGGGCACATACGAAATCGCGGGCGGAAAAGTGGAGGCGAAGTTTTCGCTGAAGCTCAGTGATTTCGCCATCGACCTTCCGAGCTACCTCGGAGTGAAGGTGGCCGAGAGTGTGGATGTGTCCGTACAGTTCCCCATCGAAAGGAAATAAGCCATGCTCCTCCTCTTGCTGCTCAGTCTCATCAAGGCCCACGCCTTTCCGGAAATGGTTCGCCACCACTACGTGAATTGCAATGCCTGCCACGTGAGCCCGGCCGGAGGAGGCGCGCTCACCCCTTATGGCCGCATGACTGCCTCCGAACTCCTCAGCACCTGGGGTTCGGAGCGGGAGGCGATGTTCCTCCATGGCCTACCGAACCCAGACAAATGGCCGGAAGCCGTGAAAATGGGCGGGGACTTTCGCGCCATCCAAGTGCATCGGGAAAACCGAAGCCTGCGCGAAGGCCGCTTTGTGGTGATGCAAACGTCCCTTGAAGGGGGCGTGGAGCTGGGTCCCTTCACGGCCATGGCCTCGTTTGGGCGCCCAGGCCGCGACCGCCGCATCCACCCCGACTTCACGCGCTTCTATCTCCTGGCCAACGCCACCGACCAACTGCAGCTGAGGGCGGGAAGGTTTGTGCCGGCCTATGGGCTCAATGTCCCCCACCACACCCTGCCCACCCGGATGGCACTGGGCTTTGGCTACGAAAGCGAACGCGACACCCTCGAGGCGCACTGGAGCGGAGAGCAGTGGCATGGGGCTGCCTCTGTTTCCCGCTCTCTCCCCAAATCAGCTGTGCAAGAGAAGGAGATCGCTTCCTCTTTGCAGCTCGAAACCTTTCTCTTGGATAGCTATCGCCTGGGAATCAGCGGATGGGCCGGCGAATCGGAAAAACAAAAACGCGTGCTGGCTTCGGTGCATGGCATTTTGGGTTTCACTCCCCATTTTTATGCCCTGGCGGAATTGGCCCTACAAAACAAACGCAGCAAGCTTGCTCCTTCCGGGCGCAGCACCGGTGTCTTTCAGTTTGCTCGGCTCGGCTATGAGGTGACCAAGGGCCTACACCTTTTGGCCCTGGAAGAGTTCACGAAAACGAACAGCCTAGTGCCGAGCTCCCAGAGCCATTCTTTTGGGGTGGGCACTCTTTGGTACCCACGCCCGCATTTAGAATTCGAGCTCACCTTTTCGCAGCGGAGGAATTTCCAGGTAAGCCGGGAGTGGGAAGACTACGCCTACCTCCTCCTGCACTACTACCTATAGTAGCCAGTAGCCCTAAAAAACGAATGGAAATAAAATACAATAATTTCATATACTTATGAAAATTCCCCCGTGTAAAATCGCTAAGGAAAACTTCAATTTTTAAGAGAATTTAACCGATAAGGAGGATAGTGGAACGGTGCATTATGCCGTGTATACTTAAAGGTAGGGGGACTTTAATGCGCATGTTCTTTTCGGTTCTAGCTCTTCTTACCGCCCATCTCACCGGCCAAGCCGCCACTATCCAAATCGATGCTTCCGCGCTGAGCGTGAGCGAGATCAAAATTTTTTCCGTAGGCAACTTTAGCAAGCAGGCCTCGGTGAACCTCTCCCCTGGCACCTACCTTCTAGGTTATGTGCCCGGCACCACCACCGGCGGCGCGATCGCCGGCTTTGAGTTCACGGTCGATGCCAATGGGCTGCTTCAATATAGCTCCGACTTCGATTCCTTCCTGCAAGGCCGCGGCACCAGCAGCCTGCTCGTGCAGGGGATTGAAGTCAGCATTCAGTCCAAGCTATCTGTAAATGAAATTTGGTTGCAGGCCGTGGATGGTTGGTCCACCCAAGAGCCCATCAGCGCTCGCCTCCTACCCGGGATCCACAGCCTAGGCTATTACGCGATGGACGCCGAGGCCGAAGTGGCCTTTCATGGCGTAGATTTCACCGTGCAGGCCGATTCCACCGTGAGCGTGGCCTCCGACCTGCAGAACATCCTCGCCGGCCACGGCAGCGCCAACCTCACCCTCGTGGGCCTCTCGCTCACGATTGAGTCGGAGCTCGCCTCCAATGACACCCGCCTTTTCGGAGTGGTGAGCTGGTCTAAAGCCACCACCAACCCCACCACCCTTCAGCTCCTGCCCGGACGGTACGGCGTGGGCTACCTCGCCATCACCGCGGCTAGCTACTATTTCAACGGCGTGAGCTTCACCCTCGGCCAGCGCGGCGTGAGCTACAATGCCGAGTTCGAAGGCCTGGTCTCCGGCGCCGGCTCCGATACCTTGCGCCTGCACGGATTCCCCGTGGCCATCGACCTGCGCAAACATGCCGTCTCGTCTTATTACCTGACGGCCATCGCGGGCTTCGACAACAATGCCTCGCAATTGGCGCGCCTCTTTCCCGGTGTCCACCAGCTGCAATACGACAGAAACCAAATCTTTGACGTCAATGAACAGGGAGCCTGCGATCTCTCTGATCCCCTGGATAACCGCATCTTCAGCGCCGGCAGCCAGGCTCTGCTTTGCGCCAATCGCGCCAGCGAGCTAAGCGTGGAGACGCCCGATCCCGCGGTGGCCAAAAAAGCCGCCCAGATCACCGCCTCGATCGCCGACGCCGACCTGAGCGATGCCTCCTGGATCCTCTCCGTGGACTACGGAGACGGCACCGCCCAAAGGCTGAACGTGACCGAAGGGGATTTCACCCTCTCGCACGTCTACGAAAAGCTCGGGCAGTATCGGGTGCGCCTCAGCGCCCTCGACTCCCGCGGCGCCGTGAGCACGGCCGAGACCGTGATCACCGTGCAAAAATCCGTGCAAAAAAATCCTTGGAAACAGCTCCTCAAAGAACGCCTACGTGCGCTCATCGAGAAGCGACGCAAGCTGCACCAGCAGCACCGTGAAGATTGCCGCGACAAAATGGTCAAACGCCTGAAGGACCTCGACGAGAAGGTCCGCAAGGTGCGCGAGAAAAAACGGAAAAGAGCCTAGCTCTTTCTTTCCCTTGGACCGGAAGCCACATTCTTTTCGTATGTGGACAGAGGAAACGCCTGCAGGCCCAGATAGTGCACATACCCTAGAGCCTCTAGCCGCTTCCAGGCTTGGCCCGCCACATCTTCCCGCAATCCAAGACGGCTTGCTAGCCATTCGGCCCCTGAGAGGTCATTTTTTATGAGTAAATACGCAAGCAAGGGATCACGCACTCCCTGGTTGTCGTTCGGATTGAGACCCAGACAATCCCTATAATGGCTAATCGCTTCGCCCTTCCCGACCAAGATCCCAAAGAACTTGGGCTAGGTAAGCTTTTGCCCGCATGTAGGGACGCGTTTCGATCGCTCCCCAGAAATATCCTTCATTTTCTTTGATAAACTCTGGGCCAAGATCTTCTTCTCCGGCACGTACGGCCTTTTCATAAAATGACAGAGCCTCTTCCGGAGACGTAGCGCCTGCAAGGCATGGCATTAACGGGCGATGGAAAAGCTACTGCGTAGCTTAAATAAACTCGTTAGCCCATAGTCGTTTGCAAAATTCAGCGTAAGGTAAAATTAAAAAATCATCGACTTGGCGAGGATGCTTTTCGTTACAAACGACTATTTTTTGAGAGAGCTTAAAATCTTCTTCAAATGCTTTGAGGCCTTTCAAATCATCCTTATCCACACGATTGGTTCCCTTAACCTCAATGCCGATTAGTTTTTTACTTTTCATTCTAATGATAAAATCAACCTCATACTGAGAAGTCGAGCGCCAATAGAAAAGTTCAAAGGATTTTTCGGAATAATCCCGGTAAGCTAAGAGTTCGGTAAAAATAAAATGCTCGAGGGCCTTTCCGTACTCAGAAGTTCCGGGGCTAAGCTTTTCACGTCCGCTGAGAAAATTACTGACTCCAACATCAAAAAAATAAAATTTTGGGGTCGCAACGGCTTTGCGTGTTTTGGTTTCGCGAAAACTTTCCAGCAAATACCCAATCAAGGTGTCCTGTAAAATTTCATAATAAGACGAAACTGTGCGCGGCGATATCTGCGCATCATTGGCGATTCCCTTAAGATTAATTTGTTCACTATTTGTAAGAGCCGCGACATCTAAAAATCGAGAGAAATCACCTAAATTTCGAACATAAGCTTCGGCTTTTATCTCTTCTTGCAGATAAACGCCTACGTAAGCTTTCAAAAGTCGATTCGGATTTTTTGAGGTAATCACTTGCGGGAGTCCTCCCTGCTCCAGCAATGGATGCAAGTCCTGATTTTTTGCCCCGGTTAAATATTCCTTCGAAGTAATTGGATGCAATGAAAGGGGGAAAGCCCGACCTCCTAGTAAGTTTTGTCCCTGCTTTTTAATTTTTCGAGCACTGCTGCCGGTCAATATAAATCTTTTTTTAATTTTCGACTCTATTAGCGAGTGCGCCACATCCAGCAGTTCGGGGATTTTTTGAATCTCGTCGATAACAACTATTTTTTCCGAAGAGGCCTGCACCATTTCTTTTAGTAAGGCCGGCGATTTTTGGAGATCACGAAATAATTCTGGATCCAGCAAGTCAAAAAGTTGAAGTGAAGCAAAGGAGTCCTTGATAAGCGTGGACTTTCCCGTTTGCCGAGGCCCCAGCAGGAATAAGCTTATATCGGCGAGATGATCACGTAAGTCTATGATTCTTTTAAACATTTTTTCAGTGTAGCAGTTTTCCGTCAAAAAACAACCATGTGGTGCCCTAATTTCATGAAATTAGAGCACCCGATGTACTACTTAGCTGAATGGTCTCACTTTTTTGACTTAAATTAACCCGCCATCTGTGTCGATCGAGCCCGGACAGGTC
>JAKFYM010000386.1 GCA_021730855.1 Bdellovibrionales bacterium | reverse complement strand
ACGGGGAAGAGGTGGCGCATCTCCCACACATGCCCGAGCGGCAGGCGCGAACAACCATGAGAAACCCCGCCGCGGTACACCAACCAAGCAGATTCATGCTCACCTGGCATGCTCAGAGCCTGGCGCACCGAGGTGGGCAATTGCTCGCGATAAAAACGCACGGCGGGATTATGGAAACCGTTGCCCGCTTTTTCATAGTCCATTTTCGGTGCCCAGCCGTAGAAAGATTCTTCCCGGATATTGTCCATCTCGCGGCCGCCATGGTTGAGGAACTGCCAGAGGCCGGGCGTGGCGAAGTTGGGGATCGAATTACCGAATTGGTCCTTCGTATTCCCCTTCATCGAGCCCATGGGGTAGATGGCGGTGAACTCAGGATAGACCAAGAAGCAGCTCGCAGCGCTCGCGCACTGGATCGCCTCCTGCCATTGGCCATTGGTGCCTAACACACGGAATTGGTAGCGGGAGCCTGTGGCCATCCGGAAAAGTTCGAGAGAGGCCGATAGAAACGCCTCGTTATTGCCGTCGCTCTTGGCTAGGTTGGCTGCGGTGGCAAGTTTTTCCAAAAGCGCGCTCGAAGGCTTGGCGGTCACATTCACCCGGCCAAACAATAAGCTATCCAGGGCGATGATTGCCTCCTCTGGATTGCGCGCAAAAAAATTCTGTGCATCTTTTCCACCGGCAAGCTTCTCACGCATCTGCGCCTTCCACTTGAGGAACTCGGTGCTGAGGTTGATCTTGAGGTGGAAGACGCGGCCAGGGTTCAGGGCCGAGAGAGTCTCGAGGCCTTTGCGATAGATCTCTTCCCCGGAGGCTTGCGCACCCGTGGCCACAAAAGGCAGGATGCCATAGGTGGGCGATTCCATCACTTGGTTGAAATAATCCAATTGCGGAAGAACTTTTCCGCCCCGAGGAGAAGGATCCACCAGGCCGGCTTCAGTAGAAGCATATTTATAAAACTCATAGCGCTTCGCCAAATCGAAAAGATAGTCGTTCACCGTTTGCTCATCGAGCACCACGGAAACACGCACCTGATTTCCACGCGCAATGCGCACGTGGATGCGATCCGGGAAATTAGAGCGGGCAGCGAAGCCCGTATAGAAACTTGGGTAGTACTGCGCGCCTGCGGCGTGAGTCCAACTCGTGCCCCAGGTGGGAATGGCTGCATTGTAGTCGTGGATCGTGAAATCAGCCGTGGCTGGGGAAGCAGCGCCCGCCAATACGGCCACTGCAAATAGAATTTGTTTCATAGGCGTCTCCAAATTGTGAGAAGTTGTCAGAAGCCGGCGGAAGCTATGCGACGGATCAAGAGTCCGTCAATGGCGGGCCAGTCGCACGCAAGCGCGTCAGCTGGCCGGCGTTAGAAAAATTTACCTAGAAAAAAAAGAGAGAATTCTAAATGAATCAACGAGTTTCATTTTTGATCCAAAGCACCGGAGCAAATAAAAAACAAATTCATACAAATTTAAGTAAGGCTTTGCCAGCAACTCTCAATTCAATATTGGAATTATCTGCTAGCTTGCTCCCATGAAGACATCCTTTGCCCTAGAGGCCATCGAAAAAAACGGAATGCTCCTGGTCTACCCGATCGACAACGCCAAAGATCCCGCCTCGCTCTGGAGCGTGGCCTATCCGCGCAGCAAAATGTCGTGGGAGTGGGATGAGTCTGGCGACAATCGCGTGGCCAACCTCTGGCATTTGCGGGCCGAGCTGTCGATATCAAGAAAAGTTATTTACACAAAATGGTATCGTGGACGTGCCACCTTCTTTTCATTGAAGACATTCCAAGCCATGCTCGCGCTCTCTCTTCAGCAAAACTGGGCGCCCCTATCCAGGCAGGCCCGCAAGCTGCTGGCGCTTCTCGAAGAGCGCTCCCCCCTCTCGCCCAAACAACTGAAACGAGAAACCGACCTCGTGGGCCGTGCCCTCGAGCCCCTCTACCAAAAAGCCCTGAAGGAGCTATGGCTGCGCTTCCTGATCGTGGGTTATGGGGAGATCGACGAGGGATCCTTCCCTTCGCTTGCCCTAGGCTCCACCCGCGCCCTCTTTGAGGACCTCTACCTAGCGGCGGCGGAAATGGAAGGAAAGGAAGCCAAGAAAATCGTGGAGGCCACCTTGGCCCTAAGCCCGAAGGTGACGAAGTTTTATCAGCAGTGCCTGCCGCAAGCCCCGGCGCTTCCTAGAAGTGGCCTCACAAAACGCGCGCGCGATGCCGGATCCCCAAAGCGAGCATAATTCCCGCCCATAACATCAACGAATGCTGGCTCTTGGAATCAAAAAAATTCACCTGCGTGAGCCCGTTCACGTGAAATAGCAGGCAGGCCACCAGGCAAGAAGCTGGCAGCCATTTTTCCTGCGCCACCCGGAAAGCCCGCCAAGCATAAAACAACAATACCGCCCACCAAGCCAGAAAGGCCACAAGCCCCGCCACTCCCATGGCCGCCCAGATATCGAGAATATTATTGTGCGCATGGCTCGAGAAACGCGGCCGCTCGCCCAAAGCGCGCCTAATATAAGGATCACTATAGTATCCCGTCTTACCAAACCCCACGCCCGTCCACGGGCGATCTTTCACCATAGCTAGCGCGCCCGCCCAAACATGCTGGCGTTCAAAAAGAGAAACCGTGCCATTCGACCAGCGCCCCCGCAAAGACTCCGACCCAAACCAAGTGGCGCTCATCAAAAGACCAAGCCCAAGCAGCGCGCCCAAACCCCAACGCCAATTCCGCAAAAGCGCGAGCAAAAAAATCATGAGCACGATCGCCACCCAAGCGATGCGCGAAAAGGTGTAGAAAAAAGCGAGGGTGGAGGTTAGGGCCAAGGCAAGCCAGGCCATCTTTTCTTTTTTCCTATCGTCGACCAATGGCCACAACAAACGCGCCCACGCAGCGGTGCAAACAAAACCTATGGCGGAAGCAAAACTCAGGTGAAAAAACATCAGGCCTTGGGCATGGAAGACGGGCATGATCGTGCCGGAAACCATCGGCCGAAAAAAACGATGCTCGAGCCAAGAGGCGGGGAAGAGATGCCCGGCCCAAAATTGAACAATGCCCAGCACGCACACAAAAAACGCCATCCAGAAATAGGGCCGCCAGAGAAGATGTTTTTCCAAACGCCCGCCCTCTGAAGAGCGAAGCAAGGCCGCCGCGGCGAAAAAAGGCAGTAGAAAAAAATGGGCTTTTTTGAATTCAACCGGGCCCTGCACCGGCAAGCCCAAAGGAGGATCGATAGAAGCCACCAGCACGCTCAACAGCGCAGCCATCCAGAAAAGCAGGGTGGCCCAGGCCAGACCAGAAGTGGCAAGCTCCTTGGCTAAGCTGCGATCCTTCCGCAAATACCAAAGAGAGACCAGAAAAAAGACCGCGCTCCCCACGCCCATGCCCAGCATAAAACTTAAGGACAAGACGGCCCAGAGCGCAAGCGCCATTGCCCAGGGATGCTTACCTTGCATCATCTCTCCTATGCTAAGTAGGCGAAAATCGTGAGCGCACTACCCACACCCCAATTCGCCCAGGGATTCGGCATAAAATAACTGTACACAAGCAAGGCCATGCCGAGGAACACTTGCTTCATATTGCCTTCCCGCCTGCCCAGCCGGAAAAAATAAATTCCGAAAACCCCGAAAACAAAACCTGCTGCAAGGGACGAAAGAGAAAAATCCATCCCTCATTCTAGACCCGCGCGTCATGAACAGGCAATTATTCTTCGCCCTTCGTTTTCAACTGGCCTTCATTTTCCTTGAGAAAAGCGCGGATCTCTTCAGAGAAATCCAGAAGCCGCACCCACTGCTCCTTATACAAGGTGACAGGAAAGCGCCCCATTCCGTAGAGCGAAACGGCGCCTTTTTGGCTCACCTTAAGACTCAAGGCACCACCGCGCTTGCGGCCTTGTTTTAACTCTTCATTTTCGCGGCGAAGGCGCTCGAGCTCGGCCTGCATATTGGAATCAGACATAGAATTCTCCTTATCAATAGCGATCAATAGCTGGGATCCTAAAAGCTTTGGTGGAAATTTCCAAGGCCTTCCCTGAGACTGCCCAATTTGCCCGATGTGCCACCCTCATAATGACGCGCACCCGCAGACCAATAGGGATTGCGACATAGCTCAGTCCGAGATAGGACAAGAAACAAAATAGGAGGGTACCATGAAAACATTTTCTTACGTCTTGGCTGGTCTTTTTCTTTTCACCGCATCCGCTTCGGCAGAAATTCTCTCTTTAGAGAGAGGGAATACCGACATCAAAGGGGTAAATATTTCTAATGGAGGCACGCTTACCGTCGGCGCGCGAAGCCACGGCCTTACCACGATCCGCGGCTGCAAACGCACCAAAACTATCCTGAAGAAGCTTATCTACGTGATGCAGATGCTAGTGACCGAAAAAAATGCCTTTAACAGCACCAATAAAACCACCGCCCTCAGCTCGCTCGAAAACATGGCGGCCGTGGGCCTGCACATGACTTTTAAATATGACCTCACCGCCGAAGAGATTCGTGAGGCCTATGTGGCCGGCCTCGAAGCCAATAAGATCGATAGCAACTACCCTGCCATGCAGGAATTTCTCAAAGCCGTGAAAAACGGTGGAGATGTGGCTTATGACCAAACCATTGTGATCGCCGGAGAAAAAATTTCGGAGAATGAGGAAGTGATCACTTTCCAAGGCGCCAATGGCCATGCGGTCGCCATCACGGGAACCAAGGGCTTTCTTCGTGATGTCTATTCCTTGTGGATGGGCGAGACCACCGATGGGGGCCTCAGCAGCTTGCAAGAATGCCTAGTGACGGGAAAATAATTTTATGAAGAACAATCTTTTTTACGGACTATTTTTTCTAGCCTTGGCGAGCTGCAAAGCCGGAGATGCCATGGATGCCACCATCTCTATGCAAGACCAGATGGGCACCCTGACCACTACCACTCAGGAAATGCAGAAGGAAACGCAGAGGCTCAACCAAGCCATCCATTTGCAAAAGCTAGACGCCGCCCTGCGCACCATGTTCGACGCTGCGAACACGCGGGATTATTTCCCGCCCTCGGCTGGGCTAATGGCGGGAGCGAAGGTGTTTGCGGAGGAAGCCACTGCGGAAGAGCTAGTGGAGTACTTTTATGTCACCTTGAAGGAGATCAACAAAACGAAGCCTCAAGATTTTCGGCGCCTTCCCGATAACTCTTTTTCCCCCGATTATTTGCGTGAGTTCAATCATCAGAAACACGTCAAGGTGACGGCTCTTCTGTCCATCGCCGCTCAGGTACCTCAAGCGGTAGTGCAACAGATGATTGACGAACAGGTGCATTCAGGAGGAGGTCGTTACGAAGATATCGCCTATGCCTTCCTTGCGGCACGCGGAGCCTTTCTGGTGGATTTCTATCTGACCGAGGGAGTGCTCTCCTCGAGCCAGCCCGTCAACAATGTGGGCAAGCTGCGCAAGGCATTTGAGTACCTGTCAAATCTGGAATTCTTGGCGCAACAACCCTTTGCCGACAAAATGCTCCTCACCACTACGGGCATCATAGAGACACCGGACGATGAGAACTACGTCATTGGCGTGGACCCCGATGAGGTGAAAAGGCTGTGGGCGAAGCTGGTGCAGTCCATCGACACCCAAATGCCCGCCGAAATGAAGGAGGGTCTTTCTCCCTATGCCCGCGAAATCGATGAGATTCGCTGGCAGGCAGAAAGCCATCTCTAGAAAAAGAAATTAGGCCGAGCGCTGGTTTTCGTTGTCGAGGCCAGCCTGCTCGGCTAAGTCCTGTTGCCATTCGTAGTCATTCTCGTCGTCCGAGAGGCTGCCCACGCTGGCATCGGGATCTCCCACGCTCGGGCTTCCCATCTCCTCAGTCACCCGCTGTTGGTGCACCAACTCGTCGGGAGGCGTGGGAACCTTGATCCTCAGCACCTCATCGGTAGAGCCTGCTCCGTAGGGATCCACAGACTCGTTCGGAATTTCCTCTTCAAAGGCCGCCTGCGCATCGCGATTGGGCATTGGATCCGTCTCCCCGGAATGCACCACAGAGACAGAATCATTGTGAGCATCTAGGCGCCCGATTCGTCTTTCCTCAACGGCCTCTAGGCCTGAAGATTTTTCCTCTACAGCTGGTTTTCTATTTTTTTCCATATCCATACAAAGCTCCTTTCGCGTTGTGCGAGAGAAGCTGCAGGAAGAGGGCCAAGCCGCCATGACCCAGCCCTAGATCCTTGCTATAGAGGCAAAATGCCCTCTATTCGTAGAGATTTTCTTCCGTTACGCAAGAGGTCACAGGAAACCAGAAGCCCGAACAGAGCTCACGGCCGGCAGGAAAGAAATTCACCAACTCATAGGGCTGAAACACATGCGTGACTAAGCCCGAATAGGTGTCGTTGAGCAGGCAGCGCGGCAAGCCCTTGGTCGCAAGATTCGCCCTGATCGCATCATAAATGCGATGGAGGTTGGTTTCATCCAAGGTTTGCACCGCCAAAGCCACGGCTCGCGTTTTTCCTTCGAACTCACCACGCATCACGACCTTGAGATAGTAGTAGCCGCCCCCGCCGCAAGGAGTGCTCTGTTTTAGCCACTCGGCCTGCAAGCGAACGCCCGCGGCTGGATTTACTTTCAGAGAATCCAAGAGCTCCGCAGCCGTCATCGAGGCGGCCTTCGGGGCGGACGTGTGGAGAAGTAAATCATTCTGGATGCTGGGCCCAGACGCCATCGCAAAATGAGAAAGAAAAAAAGACAAAAACACTGCCAACATAAAATCCTCCTTGTTTAGAAGCCAAGAATCCCAGCCTGAAGCGTAAGGGCTGGAGGAGATTTTGTCTCGAGTCAAAGTCTGACTTCTTCTCTCTCCTAGAGGAAAAGCACTCGGATTCCCCCGTCCTTCAAGGAGGAGGGGGATGGATCTTAAAGGTCTTTGATAAAATCAGCCAAGAGATTCATGGTCACCACCGGCTGCTCCCACTGCACTGCATGGCCAGTGAACGGGACCTCGATGACTTTACCCTTCCAAAGGGTGG
>JAKFYM010000208.1 GCA_021730855.1 Bdellovibrionales bacterium | reverse complement strand
GGATTTTCTTGTTGGCAAGAAAGCTGGATGCTTCCAGAGGAAGTGAATTTGACGCATTACGTACGAGATGGGAGAGCACGAGGCGAATCCTTGTTTCGTCACCGACCACGAAAGCAGGCAGGCCTTCGGCAATTTTTACGCTAAAGGTCACGCCATTTTTTTTTGCCACTTTTTCTAGGTCCGCTATTTCTTGCTGAAAAAGCGAGCGGAGCTCGAAGTTTTTGATCTCGAGACTGGACTCTTGGTCTTCCTCGCCGGAGAGGGTGGCAATATCGAGGATATCTCCGATGAGATTGAGTAATGAATCGCCCGACTGACGGATCTCTTGGAGGTATTTTTTCTGTTCAGGGGTTAAATCTGTTTTTGAAAGTAGGCTGGCCATTCCCATTACCACATTCATTGGGGTGCGCAGTTCGTGGGTCATTGTTTTCAAGAATTCTGATTTCAGCTGGTTGGTCTTGGCCACGAGCAATTCGTGCTGAGTGCGCTTTCTTTCTAAGGCATAACGAATGCTGCGCTCTAAAATAGGGGGGATCAGCAAATTTTTGGACAAAAAATCGGAGGCTCCTATTTTCATCGCATGGATATCGATCCGGTGGTCATCATTTCCCGTAAGGACGATAAAGGGGATACTGATGTCTTCCTTCTGAGCGGCTTCGATGAGTTCAAGGCCGGTGTGGTCACCTAAATTGTGATCCACAATGTAAATGTCATGATTCCCTTGTAGAACCTTCTCGAGTCCTTCGCGGTAGCTCGGCGCCCACTCCACGTCGAAGGAAGTGGTTTGGATTTTTCTCAAAGTGGTTCGAAGAAGGAAGAGGGTGTCTTCCTCGTCATCAATGAGCAGGATACGAATAGTTTCTCGTTTTGTGTCTTCCATCACCATTGCAACCTAGCGTTTTGGCCTTTCGTTCAATACCAGCCAGTACATCCCGAGCTGTTGCACGGCAGACATGAACTGTTGAATATCTACGGGTTTGCAAATATAGCTGTTTGCGCCCCGGTCATAGGATTCTACAATATCGCGCTCTTCCTTGGAGGAGGTGAGTATGGCAACGGGAAGGTGACGGGTGGATTCCTCCGAGCGAAGCCGCTTGAGCACCTCCAGGCCATCTATTTTGGGTAGTTTCAGGTCAAGGAGCACCAGCTGGAGCGTGGACAAAAGCTCGGATTTTTCTCCTTGGCCAAAAAGCAGTTCTAATGCCTCTGCGCCATCACGGGCCACAAGCACGGGATTTTTTATATTTCCCTTTTTTAGGGCGCGGATCGTGAGCGCTTCGTCGTCTGCACTGTCTTCTACTAGTAGAATGGACCGGTTTTGCATGCAGGCCTCCAGTGGCGGGGGGTGAGCTATTCCGAAGATCATAAACACAATACAGTATATTTGGAACGAGACGAAAGCTGTTTTTGTAACATTTCCTTTCTTGAAGGCGAAAGGCGAGGGTGCATCACGAATGAATGGCCCCTTTTTTTAGCGCCAATTGGATTTCGTCCGATAGCGCTCCTTTCACGAAATCGGAATAGCCTCTCAGGCCCCACGGTTTCCTGTAGAAGGCATCGGCACCAAGATCCAAGCAGCGTGCGCGCTCGGTGGGATCTCCGGAACTTGTGAAAATTAAAATTTTTGTAGCATCTAGGCTTTCATTGCCCTTAATGCGCTTGAGCACTTCCAGTCCGCTATATTTGGGCAAGCCGAGATCAAGCAGCACCATATGCGGGCGCAGAGTGTGAGCATCTTCGGAGCATTCTAGTAAGTGCAGAGCTTCTTCGCCGTCCTTTGCGTGGTACAAAACGACAGGAAGCTGAGCGGGCCCCATCAGAAGCGAAAGCACTTCGGCATCCATGATATTGTTTTCTATAAGCAGCACGGAGCAGCTGGCTTTGTCGGACTTAAATATAATATGTGATTCGCTAGTCATGTTCTGGTCCAGGTAAATATAAAAATATATATATAAAATAGAACATGTTGATCGCGATAAGACAAACCATTGGTATGCTTAGCAGTGGCGCCTGGCGAGGATATTTCTCATTCATAGTGATTCTGAGTCATCTGATCTCACCTTCGCGAGAGAGCGAAGGTGGAGAGCGGCTAAAATCAGTCATTGTTTTGTAACAATCTAAGTGTCTTTTTGGATTTCTATTTTTATAGTGTCAAAGTGCGTACGCCAATCGGTGAGTAACTGCTTGCAGGCCGCGTGGTCTGCTTTTAGGGCACATTCCTCCAGGCGGATCACGATCTCTTGCAGCTTCAGGAATCCATAACCTCGGGCATGCCCTTTGATGCCGTGACAAATTTTTTGAATGAAAGCAAAATTGTTACTAGACAAGGCGGCATCCAGTTGGGTGATGTCGGTTTTACGCAGCTCAAGGTATTGCGGGATAAAATCCGCCAATGCCTCGGGCACTAGAACCACATTATCTTTTTGATCCATTTTTATTCCTCTCTGGAGATGTTTTTATGCTCGGGGGTCAAATATATAAGTTGCGCCTTCGATGTCAATATTCATGATTGATAATATCATTTTTACATATATATTTAATATTATGTGTATTGTTTGATTCAGGGAACCTCATGAAGTCATTGGTCGATAGGCGCATTCTACTAGTGGATGACAGTAAGGAAATACACGTCTTGGTGGAGAAGGTGTGCTCCGCCCAAGGCATGAAGTTTATTGGTTGCTATACGGTGGATGAGGCCTTGCTCCAATGTGGGGACAAATTCCCGCACTTAGTGCTGCTGGACATTTCGTTGGAAAAGGAGAGTGGTATTTCCTTTTTGGAAAGACGGGCGCATAACGCCTATCTAGCGGCTATTCCTTGCATCATGTTTAGTGCTTCCCGAGCCGTGGAAGTGATCAATCGCTCGCTCGAGCTCGGAGCCGTGGACTATGTGATGAAACCATTTTCCACCAAGATCTTATTGCAAAAAATCAAGCGGGCGTTAGATGAGCAGGCCCAGGTGTTCGAGTACCGTTTCTCGAAAGAGCGACGCCCCACCGCCAAGGTGCTGATGAAGGGAGCCGTGGGTGGAATTAATGAAGTCTGCCTAGAGGTATTGCTGCCACTAAAGCCCTTTATAGACCTCAAGGCCTCGTTCACGAACGAGAGCATCTATTCGCAAATCTCTCCTAGTTGCATGATCTCCAAGCGCTTCAGCTATTACTCCGGCACAGGGAATTTCATAAACAGAATATTCTTTTCTGGAGTCACCGAAGAGAAAAGGCAGTTGATTCGGAGAATCGGTCTGAAAAATGTCAAATAGAAAAAAACTTGCCTATGTGCTGGACGACAGTGTGGAGTTTTCCCATTTTCTCAAAGTGGAGCTGGCAAATACCGGCATAGAGTTCAAGTTTTTCCGTGAAAGCCAGCCATTTCTCATGGCTGTGAAGCATGAGCCGCCCGATTTTTGTTTTATCGATCTAAATCTCAATCAAGTGAATGAGGGAATCTATGTAATCAAAGCCATGCGTTCGGTGCTGGGCAGTGGAATGTTGATATTTGCGCTCTCGGCCCAAGCTGGTGACGAACTGATTCTACATTCACTCGAAACAGGGGCTAACGACTATTTTATCAAGCCACTCGACCGTACCTACTTTATGAACAAGCTAGCGATGTACCTCGAGGAGCGATCAGACCAAGGCGATCGGCTTGGTCTCTATCCAGTGATGAATGACTACAGAAGCGTTGACCTCGAGTTTGATTGCAGTATCTCCCATATTGACGAGAATGGAATCTATATCGATGGAAATATGCTCCTGTCTAAGGGCGCATTGCTGTATCTAAATTCCGATCTGTTTTTGGAATTCAGCGGATCAGCCACCCTCGGGCCGCTATTTGTTCGTAGCAACTCCATTCAGGGGGCTTCGGGTACCTCATACTTAGAATTCTATGATCCCAAGCCGGATCTCTTGATTCGCCTGCAGCGGTGGATCGCCGAAAAGAACGAATCAAGTCATGCTTGAGCCCGGTAGTCTTTTGCAGCTTGTGGCTTTGTTGGCGATTCTGTCGATGGCTGTTGGTTTGTGCTTTATCTTCCTTGGCAAAACGCAGTTATTGGGGTTTTCGCGAATCCAATCGGTAAAAAGGCAAAAACTGATCATTGAGTCAGTTCCCATTGGGCTTCTGCTAGTAAATCGAAACGGCAGGATCGAGATGGCCAATCCGGCCATGGAGCGTCTTTTTGAATATAGAAGTGGTGAGCTCACCGGAAAGCATATCGAGGCGCTCTTCCCCGATCTGAAGCTCGCTGTAGGAGGTGCTATGCAAGAGATCTCGGGTTTCAACCGCTTAGGGGAAAAGCTCCTGGTGGAGATGAAGCGTTCGTTGCTGCAAGATGTTGAGGAAGGCTCTGATCTGCTGACGGTATTGGATATTCGAGAGCGTGCGCAATCACGAGATGCTTTGGAAAAGAAGGCAGTCCTGCTCGAGGAGAAAAATCGAGAGCTAGAAAAATTCGCTTTTTTTGCTTCGCATGACCTGCAGGAGCCCCTAAGAACGGTTTCTAACTATACAGGCCTGCTGGAGAGCAAGCTCGGGGATCAGCTCGATGAAAAACTGCGAAAATACATGAATTATATTACCGATGCGGTGGCGAGAATGAAGCTACTGATCGATGACTTATTGGCTTTCGCTCGGACTGACGCCGTAGATTTTCACTTTCAGCTTTTTGACTCGAGAAAACTACTGGAAGAAGTGATCAATGATTGCCGTGGCCTCATTGCCGAATGCGAGGTGAGCATAACTATTGGCCACATGCCTAAGATTGTGGCGGATCATGGGAAGTTGGGCGTTGTCTTTCAGAATCTACTGAGCAATGCGATTAAGTTCCGGCGTGGACCAAAGGTGAATATTGCGATCTATTCCGAACAAGATGGCCAGGTCACACGATTCTTTTTCCAGGATGACGGAATTGGAATCGCCCCAGAGCATTTTGAAAAAATTTTTATTATCTTTCAGCGCCTCCACGGAAAGCTTGATTTTAAGGGCAATGGGATCGGGCTTGCTCTCTCCAAAAAAATCATCGAGTCCCACAATGGCCGCATTTGGCTTTCCTCTAAGCCCGGCAAAGGATCGACATTCTATTTTTCGATTTTGTCCGGAAAAGATCAGGTGAACCCAGGGAATCAGGGAGAGTGACCATTGAATTCTAAACGCGTGCTGATTGTAGACGACAATGAATGCGATTATAACTATATCTCCGAAATCCTCGGAGGGGCTGACGCCGACGGATTTGACATACATGTAGAGAAGCTATTTTCTGGCTGTCTATCGTGGATTAAGAGTAATCCCGTGGATGTGGTGCTGCTGGACCTCTCTTTGCCAGATACGAGTGAAACCGAAGGGGTTAGGAAGATCAACGAGATCAACCCCGCCATTCCCATTGTGGTTGTCTCTGGAAATTCTGATCGGCGTACGGCGCTGGATGCCCTTCGCAAAGGAGCGCAGGACTATTTCATCAAAGAAGAGATAAATGCTTCCCTATTGGTAAAATCCATTCAGTATGCCATTGAGCGAAAGGCTTGGGAGCAACGCCTGATTGAACAACGCGAAGAGCTAGCGAAGTTGAACACATTTAAGGATGATCTTCTGCAAATCGTGTCTCACGACCTAAAAAATCCGCTCACTTTTATCGTGCGTAGCCTCGAGATCATCATGGACGTGGATAAAAAAATCTCGAAACCAGAACTCGAGACAGTTTTCAAGAATTGCATCACTTCCGCCACCCAGGCTCTGTCCCTGACCTCCGGTCTTTTAGAAAAGGCCCGAAGCGAAGGGGAGATTCGCCTGAGTTACGAGAAGTTTGTGGTTGGCGATTTGATTCGCGAAGTATTGATTCCTTTTGGTGTAAAAATAAAGGAAAAGCAGATATCCATCCTCACCAATTTTGAATCTCCTATAGTAATTTATGCCGACCGCGAGCGCTTGGCGCAAGTGGTGGGAAATGTGCTGGGCAATGCGATTAAATTCACTCCCGCTCATGGAAAAATAGAAATCACCGCAAAGGTGTTTATCGGCCGGAGAAAAATTGATAGCGAGCGGAAGCTGCTACTGTTGGAGGTGAATGACAGTGGTCCCGGAGTGCCCAAAGAGAGTAGGGAAAAGGTCTTTGAGAAGTTCGTCCAAGCCAGAGCGTCGGATGCGGCGATAGGAACAGGCTTAGGGCTTTCGATCTGCAAGGAGATCTGCAAAATCCACAATGGCAATATCTGGATCGATGAATCCAAACACGGGGGTGCGAGCGTGAAGATCGCCATTCCCCACGTGGTGGAAGAAACGGACCCCCTCGACTTTTATAAGGCTAAGGTGAACGTGCTGGTGGTGGACGATATGATGGAGGTGAGGAACCTCACCCGTGTGCAGCTCGTGAAGCTAGGGTATGGTGTGTACGAGGCGGAAGATGGCAGAGTGGCGCTTGATAGAATTCGTGCCCAACGCCCAGATCTCCTACTACTCGATCTAGATATGCCTGTGATGAACGGGCATGAGATGTTGCAGGTGATGCATGCGGATTCGACATTGATGTCGATTCCGGTCATTGTGTTTTCCAGCACCTTAAGCGCCAAGAAGGTGGATCAGCTGAGCCGTTATGCTACCGACTATGTGAGTAAACCCGCTAGCTTGGACGAATTGGGCTTTAAGGTTCACGAAGCCGTGGCCTCGCGCTTTCGCAAGGATGGGAGACACGCAAGAAAGCTTGCAGTTATCGCGTCGGAGCGAGCGGATCTGCAAGAAAGAATTGGTCGGTACTTAAGTTTTTTTGATGTCTCCTTACTTAAAGTAAAAAGCAATCTAGAGGCGGTATTTTTGGCGCGTAAGTACCAGCCGGACATTGTGTTCAGTAGCTTAGAATTCAATCCAGAGGGGCCAGAGGAGGCCATGAGTGAAATGCTGGATTTGAAGATTCCTTTTGTTTTTATCGCTGATGGTGCGGCTTCCATTCCTGATAAGAAGCGGCTCCCTGGAGTGCGCCTCGTGCAGGAGCCGATCACGAAACCTTTGGTCCAAAAACTCTA
>JAKFYM010000055.1 GCA_021730855.1 Bdellovibrionales bacterium | reverse complement strand
ATTTTGAACTGCAGCTGCTCGTGAGCCGGGATCTTCCCCCGTCCTCCCCCCTGCGCGCTCTGCCCCACACCTTTTCGGAAATTCCTTTTTTGCATCCTTTGGAATTCCTGCGCCTGGGAGACGAAATCGCCCGCCTCCAGCCCGCCCTCTACCATAGCCCGAGTTTTTCCAGCCTCTGGCGCTACCCCTGCCCCTATGTGCAGACCGTGCACGACCTCAATCACCTGCAGTTTGGTTCCTGGCAGCACAAGATTTATTACCGCGCCCTCTTGCGCCCTTCTCTTCGGGGGGCACGCGCGGTGGTGACCGTGAGCGAGAGCGCGCGCCAGGAGATCCTCGCTTGGATGGGCGGCACGATCGCCGTGGAGGTGGCGCGAAATGCCATCCAGCCGCTCCCTTGCGCCGGCAAGGTGGAGGATTTTGGGCTGGAGACGGGCCAGTATTTTTTCTGCCTCTCCAACACCAAACCCCATAAAAATCTCGCCTTCCTGGAGCGCGCCTATGCCGCCGCTCGCCGGCAGCGCGCACTTCCCCCTCTTGTTCTCACCACCGAAGGAAAAAGCGCCGACGGCATCCTGCGCCTAGGAAATCTACCCGCCGAATCCTTAGGCACCCTGCTTCGAGGGGCCAAGGCTTTTTTCTTTCCCTCGCTCTATGAAGGTTTCGGCCGCCCACCCCTCGAGGCCGTGCTGGCTGGGCTCGTGCCCGTGGTTTCTGATATCCCGCCCCATCGCGAGGCCCTAGCCGGAGTGAAGGAGGCCGTATTCCTCAACCCCAAAGACGAAGCCGCCTGGACGCAGGCATTTCTGCGCAATGACTACCCAATTTCCTCGGCCAGCCAGGCCTGGGTGAAGCAGCAATATTCGGTGGAGCAGCTTGCCGAAGCGATGGAGAAAATCTACCTCCGCGCTCTCGCACCGCGCCCATAGGCTGCTCATAGGCGCGGCGCCCCCAATCGCTCCCCAAAATCGCCCCCTTTTCCCAAAGCATAAATCTGCCAAAGCTTTGGGCTTTGTGGTACTTCTAAGCAAAGTGGCCAAAACGCGTGCAACCAGAACGAAACTCCCGGGGATTCGTACAATCTCTCTCGGCCTAGTGTTTTCTTTTCTGCCCCTTTCTTCCGCCTTTGCCGCCAGCGACATTTCGGTAAAATCCCTTAACGATTGCAATTGGTTTGTCACCTACCGCGGCCGCACTTATGACCTTGCTCCCCTCACCCGCGAGGCCCTCTCCCGCCCGATCGACGACGACATCCGCTATGCCCTCCAGCGCGTGCCCGAAGCGGGCATGCACCTCACGTCTATGGACCAAAACCTGAAGGACGCGCGCGCCCACACCATGCTCGGCAGCGCCTTTGCCACGGGTTTCTTGCTCTCGCGCGTGCTCAAGGCCGGCGAAAAAAATCCCGCCAAGTTCGACGACTACAACGTGGCTTCGATCGCCACGGCCGCATTTTTTGTGGCCGCCACCTTGTTCAGCTGGCGCGCCACGAGCAATGCAAAATCCGAGCTTGTCCAAGCCGTAGAAGCCTTTAACGAAAAAAGCCCCGATAAAGTGGAGCCCGCCCGCGTCGACATCTACGACACGAGCGACCGCGCCCGATGAAGGAGAACTCTCATGCCCAAACGCACAGACCTTAGCTCGATCCTCGTCATCGGCAGCGGCCCCATCGTGATCGGCCAGGCCTGCGAGTTCGACTACTCGGGCAACCAGGCCGTGCGCGCACTCCGCGCCGAAGGCTACCGCACCATTTTGGTGAACTCCAATCCCGCCACGATCATGACGGATCCTGAGACGGCCGACGCCGTCTATATCGAGCCGCTCACGGTAGAATTCCTCGAAAAGGTGATCGCCAAGGAAAGACCGGACGCGATCCTGCCCACCATGGGCGGGCAAACCGCTTTGAACCTCACCGTGGAGCTCGCCGAAAAAGGGATTCTGGACAAATACAAAGTGGAGCTCATCGGCGCCAATATCCATTCGATCAAAAAAGCCGAAGACCGCGAGCTCTTCCGCCAAGCCATGATCAGCGCAGGGCTCGATGTGCCCAAGAGCCGCACCGTGCGCACCGTGGAAGAGGGCCTCGCCTTTCTCAAAGAAATTCCCTTTCCCCTGATCCTGCGCCCCTCCTTCACCCTCGGGGGCGAGGGCGGCGGCACCACGAACAACCAAGAAGAGTTTGTGCACTTCCTCAAGCGCGGGCTCGAGCTCTCGCCCGTGCACGAGGTGCTCGTGGAGGAAAGCCTGATCGGCTGGAAGGAATACGAGCTCGAGGTGGTGCGCGACCGCAAAGACAACGTGATCATCGTGTGCTCGATCGAGAACCTCGACCCGATGGGCGTGCACACGGGCGATTCCATCACCGTGGCCCCCGCGCAGACCCTTACCGATGGCGAGTACCAGGTGCTGCGCGACCAATCCATCCGCGTGATCCGCGAGATCGGCGTGGACACCGGAGGCTCCAACATCCAATTCGCCGTGAACCCGGCCACCGGCCGCGTGATTGTGATCGAGATGAATCCGCGCGTCTCGCGCTCCTCGGCCCTAGCTTCGAAGGCCACGGGCTTTCCGATCGCCAAGATCGCCGCCCGCCTCTCGGTGGGCTATACGCTCAACGAGCTCCTGAACGACGTGACCCGCTCCACCCCGGCGAGCTTCGAGCCCACCCTCGACTACGTGGTGGTGAAGATCCCGCGCTTTGATTTCGACAAATTCCGTGATTCCACCCCCATCCTCAACACCACGATGAAATCCGTGGGCGAGGCCATGGCGATGGGCGCCACCTTCAAGGAAGCTTTCCTAAAAGCCCTGGCCTCGATGGAGAGCCGCTTCACCTGGCTAAAACCCACTGAGTACGACAACGCGCCCCTCACGTCCGACCGTAAACAAGAATTAATGAAATTCCTCGGCAAATCGCACTACCTGCGGCTGCAGTACATCGCCACGGCCCTGCGCCAGGAAGTTTCGGTGGAGGAAATCCACAAGGCCACGCACTTTGATCCCTGGTTCCTGCGCCAGCTCCAGGAAATCATCGAGGCCGAAAAAGAGCTCGCGGCCACTGGCTGGGCCAAGGCCGAAAAAGCCTTCCGCGAACGCCGCGAGATCCTGGGCCGTGCCAAGGCCTTGGGCTTCAGCGACCGCTACCTCGCCGAAATCCTGCGCGCCAAGGAAGGGGACGTGCGCAAGCTCCGCCACGAGCTGAAGCTGCACCCACAATACCGAGCCGTAGACACCTGCGCCGCCGAATACGAGGCCTTCACTCCCTACCTCTATTCCACCTATATGAATTGCTGGATGGACGCGCCGATTCCGCTCGAGCAGGCGCCCGCCCTGGTGCCCAACGATAAAACCGTGATGATCCTCGGCGGAGGCCCAAACCGCATCGGCCAGGGCATTGAGTTCGACTACTGCTGCGTGCACGGAGCCATGGCCCTGCGCGAAGAAGGCTACAAAGTGGTGATGGTGAATTGCAATCCCGAAACGGTGAGCACGGACTTCGATGTCTCGAGCCGCCTGTATTTCGAGCCGGTCACGGCCGAGAGCGTGCTCGAGATTGCACGCATGGAAAAACCCCTGGGCGCCATCGTGCAGTTCGGCGGGCAGACTCCCTTGAAGATCGCCCACGAGCTCGAGAAAAATGGCTTGCCGATCCTGGGCACCAGCGTGGACGCCATCGACCAGGCCGAGGACCGCGAACGCTGCGAGGCTCTCGCCAAGGAGCTGGGCCTGCGCCAGCCCGAGAACGGCGTGGTGCGCTCGGTGGACGAGGCCGTGGCCGTGGCCAAATCTTTGGGCTATCCGGTGCTCGTGCGCCCCTCCTATGTGCTGGGCGGCCAGGCCATGAAGATCGCCTACACCGAAGGCCCGCTGCGCAAGTTCGCCCAGGAGGCGCTGATCGTGGCCGAAGATCGCCCGCTCTTCATGGATCGCTTCCTGCGCGATGCCACGGAAGTGGACGTGGACGTGCTCTGCGACGGAGAAGAAACCGTGGTGGGCGGAGTGATGGAGCATATCGAAGAGGCCGGGATCCATTCCGGCGATTCCTCCTGCGCGATTCCCGCCTTCTCGCTGGCACCGGCCACCGTGGAGAGAATCCGGCGCGCCGCCTGCGACCTCGCGCTCGCGATCGGCGTGAAAGGCTTGATGAACACCCAGTTTGCCGTGCAGAACGACGAGATCTACCTGCTTGAAGTGAACCCGCGCGCCTCGCGCACGGTGCCCTTCGTGAGCAAGGCCGTGGGTTATCCGCTCGCCAAGATCGCCGCCCGCGTGATGCTCGGCCGCAAACTAAAAGAGTTTAAGCTCCCTTCGGCCCTCGATGAGAACCTCGAGCAATACCACGTGAAGGGCGCCGTCTTCCCCTTCCACCGCTTCGACAATACCGACACCATCCTCGGCCCCGAGATGCGCTCCACCGGTGAGGTGATGGGCCGTGCCCCCACCTTCGGGGCGGCCTTCGCCAAGGCCCTGCTTGGCAACAGCATGAAACTCCCGCGCAAAGGCAAGGTGTTCATCTCCGTGCGCGACGAAGACAAACGCGCCCTGATCACCGTGGCTCGCGACCTCGCCCGCAACGGCCTCGAACTTGTGGCCACGCAGGGCACGCATGACTACCTAGCTTCGCACCACGTGAGCACCGAGCTGGTGAAAAAACTCCAGGAAGGCAGCCCGAACTGCGTGGACATGCTCAAACTCCGCGAGTTCGTGCTCGTGATCAACACCACGAGCGACGAAAAGGCCGTGCAGGATTCCTACCTCATCCGCCGCACCTCGCTCGAGAGCAAGATCCCCTGCCTCACCACCATCTCCGAGGCCTTCGCCCTGCTGAAAGCTCTGGAGACCAAGGAAGAAGACTTGGAAGTGGCTCCGCTGTGATCGCCTGCTTCCGCTGCGGGAAACCGATCGCCGAGAACAATCTTGGGCGCCAGGATTCCTGCACTCACTGCGGGGCCGACACCCGCTGCTGCCGCAACTGCAAGCACCACGACCGCTCCCACAACAACGAATGCCGCGAGGAGCAGGCCCCCCGCCAGGTGGAGAAGGAAAAGGGCAATTTCTGCGAATGGTTCCAGCCAGGAGCCGGTAGCGTGAGTGCCGCTGCGCCGCCGAAGGATGCCTTAAAAAGCGCGGCCGAAGCTTTGTTTAAGAAGAAGTGAAGGCTACGCGGGAAGCTTCAAGAATCCGGGCAATTTTCCCGATCAGCTAGACGTGAAAATAGGCCTCATCATATTGCTAATCCTGCTTCCCCCTCGAGCGCACTCCATTCAATTCCTCAGCTGCAGCCCGGAAGCCTGGGCCCGCCTCAATAGCCCTTCGCCCCGTCTCGATGACCTCGAGGCCTTTCTCGCCGAGGCCGCAAAAAATCGCAGTGTTGTGGGAAAGGAAGAAGCCCTCGTCTTCAACAAACAACTCCAGCTCCTCCTGGGCGAGAAGGTGAAGAAGTTCTATCTTATCCAATTCCTGCGAGCATTGAATCCGCTCCTAGGTAAACAAGCTCATCTGCTCTCCGCCGAGAACCAAGAACTTATCGAAAACTTACTCCGCAGCTATAGCAGCAAATTCAAACCGGAAGAGCTTCTTGTCGTGGGCAAAACTCTAGTGGCTTTTCCGCGCCACCCACGCCCTGAGACGCTCGCGGCCTGGTCTACCCAGCTCAGTGCTTCCTTGCCAGAGCTTCGCACTGCTAGCCTGGTGGATGTGCCCTGGGTGTTCGCTCGGCTCGACTATCCTCCGCCGGTGGATCTCCTAGACCGGATCATGGCTCGCCTTCAGGAAAGGCTGCCGTCCCTGAATCCGGATGCCACCTCGCAGCTGCTGTGGTCGATGACACTGCTCAGCCCCGAGCGCTTGCCTCAGCTGCTCTCGGCCATTCCACCGCTTGCCACGCCTTCGGAAAAAACCTCGCAACGCCTGCAGTTTGTGATTTCTTATGCCCAGCATGTGTTGAAAATTCCCAATCTCCCCAAGCTTTCGCTCACAAATCGGCCGCAGCGCTTTAGCCAGATCACCGATTTCCAAAGGCAGGTAGAGCATCGTCTTGCCAGCGCAGGCCTGCAGGTAAAGGTTGAGCACCTCATCCCCGAACTGCAATCTCCCGTGGACATTTATCTGCCCGACCAAAAAATCATCGTCGAATTGGATGGCCCCCAGCACTACCATCTCTTGGAAAACGGAGAGCAGCGCCTGCGGCTAGGGGAACAACGTAGAGACGAGATTCTCCAAGGCCTAGGATTTCAGGTTGTGCGCATTCCCAACAGCCAATGGGCCTCCGGTGCGGATCGGGTGTTGGAGTTGGCGAGAGCAGTGAGCGGTTCGCGGGATTAGTGCGCTCTGCGGAGACAGCCCCCATCACCGTGTAGAATCCCCGCTCAATCATTCTCTAAAAAATTCCGAATCTTATGAGTGAAATCTTTTTTCTTATACGGCCTTTTGGCGATCCTTTTTTGCCTTCCGGTAGCCCAGGCTGGCTGTGATCCGAAAGTTTGGGCGCTCCTATCACAGCAAGTTCCCACCTACCGCGATTTCGAAACCTTCCTCAAGCAGGTCAAAGAAAACCGCATCCACCTAAATCCAAAGGAAATAGAAACACTGAACCAGCGCCTGAAGGCCATGCTCGAAGCGGGCCTTCCCACGCGGGACCTAAAATACCTTTTGGCAAATCTAAATCCTTTGCTGCAAAAAAATCCCACGATTCTCGCAGGCTCTGTCCAAAGCCTCCTTGAACGCGAGCTAGTGGATAGTCTTCCTCAGTTCGATGCTATGGCCTTGGCAATCACAGCAAGAACATTGGCGCTTCTTCCTCGCCGACCCTCAGGAGAACTCGTAGAAACATGGCTAGAGCTAGCGGAAAAAAAGATTTCTAGCTTTAAACTACAAGAGCTAGTCAATAGCCTCTGGGCGCTGGCAAAACTGGGCGAAGAATTGCCCGACTCTTTCCTTTCCGCCTGGACACAAACCGCCACTCGCAATATCTCTGCTTTCAACCCGCAAGACCTAAGCAATAGCCTCTGGGCTTTTGC
>JAKFYM010000185.1 GCA_021730855.1 Bdellovibrionales bacterium | reverse complement strand
AAGTTTAGCCTTTTTTTTGGCTAAAAATGGGCCGTTGTACTCTCTCTCAGCCCTCTACAACCCAATCCTGCTTGCCCAAATCTATCGTCCCATCCCGTGAGCGAATCGTGCACTCCACCTTATCGCCATTTTTTAGATAACGCGGGCTCTGGGCTTGTTCGTCCACGAAGCGGGCGAATTTTTCTTTGTCTGACTTGAACACATCCTGGATTTCTGCCCAGCGTCTCTTAGGCTTCACGCGCATCGCCACCCCGCCCGGCGTGCCGGTGAGCAGTAAATCTCCTACATTTAGGTTCATGCCTTGCGAAATCAGCTGCAAGGTTTCGGGTGGGCGATGCAGGAGCTGTGCGGTGCTGGCTTTTTGCCGAGTTTCGCCGTTCACGGTGAGGTGCAGGTCTAGTTGGTAGAGCTGCGCAAAATCCGCCTTTTCCAAAAGGTAGAGAATCGGGCCCACGGGGCAAAAACCGCGAAAGCTTTTCCCGCGAAACCATTGGCGCTCGGGCACCTGCACGTCGCGAGCAGAAACATCGTTGGCCATCACCAAACCCGCCACGTATTCGTGGAGATTTTCCAAGGTGATTTGCGTGGGCGCCGTAATGGCCTTGCCCAATACCAGTCCTAGTTCGAGCTCATAGTCGAGGAGGCGCACGCCCGCGGGCCTTCGCACTTTGCCGGTCGCGGGCGCTAAGGTGGATTCCGCCTTGGTGAAAAGCAGGTTGAATTCCTTATTCTTAGGGTTCACCCCAGTTTCTAAAATATGGTCGAGGTAGTTCTTTCCCTGGCAAATGATCTGGCAGGGCGTGGTGATGGGAGCGCAGAGCGAAAGCTTCGCTAGGTCTAAGTGGCCGCGCCCCCGAGCCGCTCGGGCTTGCTCGAGCAGGCCTGCGTTTAAGAATGCCGATAAGCTGTCTGGCCCATCGAGCGGGGCCACCTTGCCGGCCTGGTGCACGCCCCAGACTTTTTGGCCTCCCTCGAGAAAACGCACGATCTCCACGCCCATTATGCCCCTCCAAGACTGGCCCGCAAAAGCTGCAGCCGCTCTTTTTTCCAGCCAAGCTCCGCCAGGGCTTTCAGCTCTAGCTGACGCATCTTTTTTTCGTGAATAGGGGACAGCTCGTGGTCATAGCCGAGCAAGTGCAAAAGGCCGTGGACCAAGAGCCAATCCAGTTCTTCGCGTAAGAGAAATCCCCGTGCTTCCGCTTGGGCTGCCGCACGGTCGAGGCTGATCACGATATCGCCTAGCTCCCAGGCGGGCAAACGGCCCTTTGCGCGCGCGGCGAGACGCCCGATTTTTTGCAATTGAGCCGCGTTCCATAGTGGAAAGGAAAGCACATCGGTGGGTTTGTCTTTGTTTCGCCAGCTATCGTTGAGCCTCTGGATCTGGGAATCCCCAGTGAGGACGAGCGAGAGCTCAGCTTTTTTTAGAGCCGCCGCCGCCCGCACCCGGGAGGCCGACAGGTTTCGCAAAAGGGCCCGTGCCCGGCGCTGCACCCACGGCTCCTCCTGCGGATACTCGCGGACTTCCTTTTGGATCCGAACTGCCATGCCTCTTCTTACCACTATCGCGGATGGAGGACACGCCGTATTCGATGCGCGCATGATAGATACCAAGCAGAACGTCTAGAAAACTCTTGGCAATGATGTCGAGGTCACGCAGCGTGAGGTCGCACTCGGCTAGTTGCCCTTCAGCAAAGTACTTATTGAGGATGTTTTTTACCACGCCCGAGAGGCGCAGGGGCGAGGGATCAGCCACCGAGCGGGTGGCCGCCTCCACCACATCCCCCAGCATCACCAAGGCGGTCTCCTTGGTCTGGGGTTTGAATCCATCGTATTTGTAGTCGCTCTCTAGCACAGTTTCGGGATCATCGGCCTGAGAACGGGCCTTATTGTAGAAATACCAAATCGTGGAGCTGCCATGGTGCTCCGACATCGCGTCGATCAGGGGCTGCGGCAGTTTGAATTTCCGCCCGAGCTCCTGGCCCTTCTTCACATGCTCGCGGATGATCATCGCGCTCATATGCGGCTGGAGGCCATCGTGGCGATTATAGCCGCCACCCTGGTTCTCGATGAAATAAAGTGGGCGCTCCATCTTGCCCACGTCGTGGTAGTAGGCCATCACGCGGGCGAGCAGAGGGTTCGCCCCGATGGCCTCAGCAGCGGCCTCGGTGAGCGAGCCGATCACGATCGAATGGTGGTAGGTGCCTGGGGCCTTCACCATTAGGTCACGCAGAAGCGGATGATTCATATTGGCAAGCTCGAGCAGGCGAAGATCGCTGGTGCGGCCAGAAACAAGCTCCACCACCGGCATCACGGCCATCACGATCATCGACATCGACACGCCCGAGATCACGCCGGCGCAAAGAATCCAGATGATGTCGTGGCCAAGCATCTGCAAGGAAGCGGCGTTGCGGGAATTGGCGATGATGCAAGTGATCAGCAACATATTGACCAAGGCCGTGACCAAGCCTGCGCGGTACACCACGCCCCTTGTTTTCACGGAGCGCGCCAGGTGAGCGGCGAGCAAGGAAGAACTTAGAATATAGGCCGCATAGAAAAAATTTCGCTCTAGGAGAATGCCGCCCACAAAGGCGAGCATCACGGAATAGACGAGGGTGGCTTCCTTATCCATGAGCATGCGGATGATCACCGGACCTGCTGCCATCGGCAGCAGGTAATAGTAAAAATCATAGGGCAGCTGGCGGAAGCGCTCGATCATGGCCTCGGCCGCCAGGAACTGCATGCCTTTCACCACTAGGATGGTGGAGACCATCAGCAACGCGATGGCGGCGTAGTCTTTCCAAATAAGGTTTATGGATTGTAAGCCACCGCGAAGAAAGGTGACGACGGAATAGAGAATGATCGAAAGGAAAATAGCCGTGAAAAAGAACTGGATGCGAAAATTATCGCTTTGCGTTTGCATCGCCGAGAGAATGGCCAGGTGGCGCTTGTTGATCGTCTCCCCCATTTTCACGATGCCTTCGCCCTTGTTGATCTTTTCGATGACGGGCTTGATCTCGTTCACTTCGGTGAGGCGGCGCTTCTCCGTTTCCTGACGATTTAGAGTGAAATTGGGAATCACCAGTTTTTTGGCGATCGCGGTGATGCGATCTTCATAGGCGCTAAAGGCGCGGTTATGAGGGCTACGGAAAAATTCGCTGGCCTTTTTTTCGAGCTCTTCCCTTGCGGCCTCCACGTCGATCGCGGCGCTCACGTTCTTGAAGACATCGTCGCCCTGGGGCTTGAGTCGGCCACCCAAGCGATTGACGGTGACACCCTTGCCAATCTCGCCCTTGAGCAGTTCACGATTGGACACAATGAGATCAAGATTGGCTTCGGCCAGGAAGTGGTGAAAAATCCGCTCGAGCCTTGGAGCAAATTTCAGGCGCACCAGGGCCTCGAACTGCGCCTCGGTCACTTCCGCTTCGATCATCTCCGAAAAGGCTTTTTTTGCATCGATGAAGGCATCGGTTTTCTCGAGCTCCCCGGCGCGCATGCCCTTTCGTTCCGAGAGATTCACCACACCCTGGTGTTCCCGACGCATGGCAAGGAAAGCCCGGCTCACGCGGGCGCGCACCTGGTGGGCGATACGGCGGTCATAGTCGTAGACCGAGAGCACGTTTTCTAGCGTGGAACGCCGACGAGCCTCGGTGGCTTCGGTGTCGACAAACTCAATGGTTTTTTGCGCAAAAAGATGGCGCTGGACAGTGTCGCCCAAACGATAGTTCAGAAAAGGATCCGTGATCTGGCGATAAATGAAAAAACTAAGAACCATCGAGCCAACGACGATCAATCCAATTTTGGGCAACTCCAGGCGCTTAGCCCAGTGGAGCAGGTTTTCCCCCCAAGCGTGCTTGCTTAGGTGATGGCGATGAAAGCTAGGCAGCTCTTTTTTGACTTTTACAAAAAGGGGATGGTCTGTCTCCAGGACAGATTTTGTGAGCTTCTCAAAGCGCGAGCCACCTTCCGGCGGCCGATTCTGATCGGGCATATCGCTCCCAATTCCTTTATACTATCATATATATCGGCAGCGCTTGGTTAGGAGACGAGGGGTAATTCCTCCGGTTGGCGTGTGAAAAAGAAAAAAGAAAAAACCAAAGGATATCTAATCGGCATCACCGGCGGCATCGGTGCCGGAAAATCCACCGTGAGCCGTGTATTCTCCGCGGCCGGATATCCCGTGCTCAGTGCCGATTTGCTTTCGCGCGAGGTGGTGGCCCCGGGCATGCCGGCCCTCCGAGAGATCACAGCGCTTTTTGGCCGGGAGGCGCTTTTGCCCGACGGCAGCCTGGATCGCGCTTTCGTGCGCCGGGCGATTGTGGGGGATTCGGGCCTGCGCCTCCAGCTCGAAGCCATCACCCATCCCCGCATCCAGGCCCTGACCCAGGAAAAAGCCAGCGCGCTCTTTCGTGCCGGGAAGAGGATTGTGTTCTACGAAGCGCCGCTTTTGTTTGAAGCGAAGTCGGATCATGGCATGGACAAGGTGATCACCGTGCATGCCCCCGACGAGCTGCGAATTGCCAGAGTGCTGGCCCGCGATAAATATTCCCGCGCCGAGGCCGAAGGGCTGCTCAAGAGCCAAATGCCGCAGGAAGAAAAGCGGCGACGGGCCGACTACTGCCTGGAAAATGCCGGAAGTGAGAGAGCGCTCGAGCAACGGGCCCTGGAGTTATTGGCAGAAATCGAAAAAGACCTTGCCTAAGAGGGCTGTCGCCTTAGCCCGAACTCAATAATATATAAGAGTGGAGCTTTTACTGGCTTCTGCGCCTGTACCAAATAGTTAGGTCCAGCGCTCGAGGTTCCCTCTCGCCTGGGCGTTGATCAAGAGACTGGTCTCCCCAAGCTGGGTGATCACAGCGCCTCTTTTGTCCACCGCCTGCAGCATGGCCAGTGCCTTTTCCCCTCCGGAAATCAGGGTGGGGGCGGTGTCTTTCCAGCGCTGCACGAAAGTGGTGAGCCGTTCTTGTTCTTCTCGCAGCGCCTGCACCAGCTTAGGATCCAAGCCACTGCCATCCAAATGGGGCGCCAACGCACTGGCCGGAAAAGCAGCCAAGCTCTCCTTCAGCTTTTCGCACACCTGCGTGGTGCGGCTAATAAAGCGATTGAGCTCAAAAGAGAAGGCACGAGCCCGGGCTGCGTATTCTCGCTGCGCCGGATCCTGCACAAACCCCAAGTTCACGGCATGCACGCGGGCTTCTTCGCCAAACTGTTTTAGGGTCACAAGGTCCGTATCGTAGCGCTCGATGAAATTGGTGATCTCTAGACTCGACTCGCGAAGTTTTTCTTCAAAGGTGCGGGCCTTGGCTAGTTCCTTGTCGTGGCGCTCTAGTTCACGCAGCAGAGTGAGATGACTCTCCTTCCAGCGCGCGAGTTCGCGCTCCATCACGCAAACCTCATCATGCCAGTTCTCATCCTCACCGTGAATCGTCTGCACCAACTGTAATACCTCGGCATTGCCAGTGCGCACGAACTCAAATTCCGAGCTCAAGCGCTCAAGCAGTTCGCGCTGGCGCACCACTTGGTCGATCAGCGCACCGTTCTCGCTCTTCCAGAGCGCTTCGCGCTCATCTAATTTTTGTTTCATGGTGATCAGGTCATCCACCATATCGCGTAGGGCGCGGCCATCCTGCTCCACAGAAGTAAGGTCCACGGGATAAAAATGGGAGATTTTGTGAACATAGTCACGAACTCGCAAGAGCTGCTGGCCCACGGCCCGCTCGATGCGCTCCACCTCGTTGCGGATTTCGCGCCAGAGCAGGATCTTGCCACCCGCTAAGGTGCCGGTGGTCACGGGGCTCACGATCAGCTCCATCGACACCCAAGCATCGCCTTTGCGCACGAGAAGCTCGTAGGTGTCTTCCTTGGGGATGGAAAATGAATTGCGGATAGTGTCGACCAAGGTAGAGGCATCTCCGACGGCCACGGAGAGTTTCCCCTCTTGCACGATTTCATCGAGAGCCGTGGTGGAGCCCGCATTGAGGCCAAATAGCTCGGTGGCGGCATCGTTCCATAGCTTGAGCTCGCGCTCTTTGCTAAAGACCAAATAGGGTAGGTGCAACGACTTCGGCACGGAGATAAGAGTCTGGTGACTCTCCACAAACTCCTCTTCGGCTTCCAAGGCTTTTTGTAAAATCGGCGACCAATCGTCGTCGCTGCGTAGCGATTTGATATCTTTTTCCACCAGGGGATCGAGCCGCTCCCGGCCAAACTCCCGCAGGTAACGAGAGAGCGACTCCCCCTTGGCTTCGAAACGAATCCGCTGCACCTTATTCGCGAGATAAAGAGCCAGGAAAGAGCCTAAAGCCAAAATCACGGCCAAGACGGAGGTGTAGAGAAAATTGCGACGGATGGCTTCGATCTCATCCTCATGACCGGCCCGCATGTCTTTCACTAAGCGCGGAAAGCCTTTTTCGGCTTTCACGAGAGCTTCATTTTTTTGCTGGGCCCAGGTCACCGAAAGATTGAAACCTTTTTCATAGGCTTGAAAGATCGATTCCAGATTGTTCACGCGGAAGGTGAGGCCTTGGTCTCCCGTGGAGGCCACAAGCGTCTTGAGCTGGTCGAATCGCTCACGGTTGCGCTTGATATAGACGGACTCCGTCTCATCATTTTCGTTGAGCAGGCTGTTTTGCGTGTCGAAAAGAATGTTCAGGTAGGCCGCACGCACGCGAATGTCCCCATTGGGGATTTCCTTGCGGTAGGCGTTCACCAAATTTTCCATGAGCTCGCGTTTTTTCACGAGTAGATAGCGAGGCTCTGCTTCCGTGGACTTGGAAGCAAAGGTGCCTAGCACGGGATCAAAAACGCGCCTCACCTCTTCCATAGCTTCGCTGCCCATTCCGAGGCCCGAGCTCGACTCAAAAGATTTCATCAGGCGCTTCACTTCTTCCGGAGCAGAAGCGGTTTTGAGCTGTTGGTGGAGACTCGTAAGCTGGCTAAGCGCGCGTCCCTCGGTATGCCCGTTAGATCCATTTCTTTCCACGGACCGAAAATAGCCCACAAGCGTAAATAAGATCATTAGACCTG
>JAKFYM010000365.1 GCA_021730855.1 Bdellovibrionales bacterium | reverse complement strand
AAGACACGCGCTACCCTCCTGGCGCGAGCTTGCGCCTCTGTCTATATCTTAGGATAAAGGATTCTCGTGGCTCAGGCACTCGAAAAGATAAAGCTCACCGAACTTAACTACTTATAAGTCTTAGGAAATCTCCGACCACCTTTGTCCAATCAGAAAGAACTAGGACGGGAGGGCGTGGAGGAGTCCAGAGGCGGCCCCGAGGTGGAGATTTTTTCGTTCTGGAGCACGCCCCCCAACCAAACAGAAAGCTGACGAACAAACTCTTTTTCGTGCAGGGAAAACAAGAGGTCCCGTGGACGACTATCAATGAAGGCAATCGCCAGTGCGGCCCCAGAAGGCAAAGCCACTCGAGCCCCGATATAGGTTTCCCAGCCATATTCCGTAAAAGCGGGGTGTTTACGCCATTCGGATAGGCTCGCAAAATCAATGCAGATCATTTCGCGCCCTGGCTTTAGGTGCCCACAATATAGGAGAGAGCGAGGAAGTTTCTGACTAGGATCCAGGGACGGATGCTGAAGATATCCCTGAGACGTGGCCGCCAAGACTTGGCAGTGATCCCCTTCGTGCTCCGTGAGCATGGCAAATCCAAGCTGTAGATGTCGCATGCCGGCTTTCAAGGCAAGCTCAAGCCGCTGCGCTGGAGGCAAGGATTCTGGGTGCTGCTCAAAAGTGGCTTTTGCCACCTCGGCCCAGAGATCAGATGTTTGCGACTGCCAAGGCCTGAGCTTGTGTTTTTGGCGAAAAAAATTCGTGCAGCTCCAAGCCACCACGAATAAAAAAATAGGAAAAGAAAGGGCGAGACAAAGAATGAGGATATCCATAGGCCTCCTGCACATCCTCGTACTGTCCATCCTGGGCAGCACGCTACTTTTAGTATAAGGCGGAAATCAAAAAAGGCAGACGTCTATTTCTACGCGCTATCAGCGCCCATGATATAAGCGCTTCATGTTAGATTTCTCTCGCCAGAAATTTCATCCGGTTTTGGATCTCCCGCAGGACTACGAAGTCTATGACTTTTGTCACGGTTATGATCCCGAGCGTATGCGCAAGAGTGAATACGGCATCGGGAAGTACGATGAAAAACGCGAAAACATGTATACCGCCCCGCTCTTTGGCTCCGAGGAGGAAAGACGCAATGTGCATATGGGCATCGACATTGCCGCTCCCGTGGGCACACCACTCTACGCTTTTTTTGCGGGAGAAGTTTTTCTTTTCGGCAACAATCCTGCTGCCGGTGACTATGGCTACACCCTCATCACCAAACACCTTATCGATGCTACCCCCCTCTATGCTCTTTATGGTCACCTAGCCGCATCCTCCTTGAGGGAAAAGTTTTCGGGTAAAAAAATCGAGGCGGGTGAGACCATTGCGTTCATTGGCGATCGCCATGAAAACGGGGGATGGAACCCGCACCTGCATTTTCAGCTAAGCCTCGTCGCTCCGGAAAAATGTGATATGCCGGGCGTGGTCACCGAGGCCCAGCGCGAGCAGGCAAAAAGAATCTATCCCGACCCACGTCTCGTATTAGGCCCCTTGTACTAAAAGTAGTCTTGCTCTGTTGAAAAGCTTTGTTGATCGCTCATAATAGAAACCAAGAGGGGCTTACATGAAGGTTTTATCGTTCCGCACTGCTAGCTTGGCCTTGCCTTTTCTTTTTCTCCATTGCGCGAGCCCGCCCCAAGCCACCCAAGGAATGTTGTCAGGGCGCGCCGCCTCTGCTCTGACAGATTCGGTTGAGCTTGATCGCCTTTGTGACATTGACGATGCCGGAGCCTGTTTTCTAGCCAAGGGAGAGCTACGCCTCGATCCCGCACTGCGCGTGCCCATCGTCCAGGGTGTGGCCCCCCCCACCAAGGCAGTATTTGCCATTTTGCTTCCCGCGGCCAGTGAGGGCTTTTATTTCGTTTTTGACCCGGCGAAAAAGGAGCTTTTGTCCCTCTCCCCCGCTCATAATTTTGCCCAGGCCGGCAGCGCCTGGAAGGTCGTCCGCATCGAAGCCACGGGCCTCGAGCCGACCAAAGACTACCAATTTCTTGTGGCCGATGGCACGGGCCACTTGATCGACGTCCGCTCTTTTCGCACCTTAGATGCTCGTGAGGACACCTTTCGTTTTGCGCTCATGGGAGGCACGAACGGTTCCACACAGCTTCTTCAGGAGAATTGGCGCCCCTTTCAAGAGAACCTGCCCTCTGCCCTATTTTTTTTGGGAGATAGCCTCCTCGTGGAAGCCAATCAGAAGGAGCATTCCCCTCTGGAACTGTGGGAAAAATATGCTCATGCGCGGCGCACGCAGCGAGGCTTCTTCTCCCTACGCTTGATTCCCTTCGTGGCCACCTGGGACGATCATGATTTCGGTATGCTCGAGGGCGATAGCACCTACCCTCACCTCAACAAAGCCCGTGAGATTCTCGAAGCCTTTTTTCCCACTTATGCGGATGAAAAGGTGATTCTCTCCGGTCCGGGTGTGTCTAAGGCCATCAAAATTGCCGGGCACACCTTTGTGCTCTTCGACAATCGTAGCTTTCGCTCCCCCAATCACGCTCCTTCAGCCTGCCGGAAAAAAAAGAATCTTTCGTATTGTCCGGACACCCCCGGCTCCAACGAAGAGGAAAGCCACTTCGGCCGCGTCCAAACCGAATGGGCACTGTCCCTGGTGGCTAAGAGCGACGGGCCCACTTGGCTGATGTCGGGGGACCAATGGTTCGGCGACTATCATCCCTTTGAGTCCTTTGCCGGCAACCATCCCCAGGACTTTCGCAATTTCCTCGCTCGCTTAAAAAAATCAAAGAATAGGCACCTTCTTTTTGCCTCCGGGAGTCCCTTAAACACCGAGCTCTTTCGCGTGCGTCCCTTTAGTCCTGACTCCTACTCCACCTATGAACTGAGTGGAAATGGGATGTCGCTTGGCAGCAGGGCATTTCACAACCCCCAGCAGGTGCTAGGAGAATGCCAGGCAAGTGCGTACCTAGTGGTGGAATCCGTGCAGGCAAAAAAGGACTTCCAGCTTTCGGTGCAAGCCTACGACCTTGAGAGCCGACCGTGCTTTCAAAACAACTTGAAACTGGGCCGGCGCTAGCCCCCACCATCCGATTCGCTAAAATAAATAGAATTTAACACGGAAGAGGCTGCGCGAAGTTCTCCTTTCGAATCCTTCCACTGGATCCTATCCTATTCCTATGTCCAAAGAAAATTCCGTTGTTGACCGTTGGCTTAGACCCGCAGGCAGTTGGTTCATTGCCCTGCTTTGCCTCTTTCTTGTCCTGCTCAGCTTCATGATGCGCGAAAGCCTGCGCAGCTCACGAGCCGGCAAGCTATCCACCACAGCCAGCATGATTTCCTCCGCTTCCCGCATGGAAAACTGGTTCTACGATCTGCGCACCTCGCGCTTCTACGCGCACCAGCAGCAGTCCCCCAATATCGTGATCCTAGATTTGACCGACAACACCCTAAATAAAATCGGTCGTTGGCCCTGGAGCCGCGTGACCATCGCCAAGCTCATTGACCACCTTCGGATCTATGGCACCAGAGTGGTGATGTTCGACACTCTCTTCCCTGAGCCTGAAAGCGAAAAGGCCGATCAAGCCTTGGTCGATGCGATCGAGCGATTCAACGGAGAAAAAGGAAGAGCCGTGGTGCTCGCTTACGGAATTACCTCCACGAAGGAAGATGGATTGGAAAGCTTCCCCGAGGTGTTGTACGGATCCGTGCTCACGGGCACTGCGGGGCGGGAACCAATGGCCGGGGCTTCCTTCATCGAGAAAAATAATTTCGCGGCACCTAAGCTCACCACCTCCAGCGCCTTGTTCGGCTTCATTAGCTTCACTCCCGACGTAGACGGAATTTTCCGCCACGCCCAACTGGCTTACGAAACCGAAAAATCCTTCCTACCCTCACTCGGCTTGGCTGGCTTTGTGACCTTTCATTCCGACGGAGCCGATAAAAAAGTGATGCTTGAGGCCATGCCCGGCACCCTGCAATACCAGCTGCGTATTCTGCAGGCAGGAACAGAACGGCACTTTCTCCTTAGTTCCACGGGAGAGTTGAAATTAAGATTTTTCGGGGGCGAACCCAATTTTCTGCGCATTCCCGTCGAAGAGATCTTGCTCGATCCCAACCCTGCAGGAAATGAAAAACTCAAAAAATTGCTGACGGGAAAGGCCTCGCTCTTTGGTTCCTCCGCCTTTGGCGCCCATGACCTGCGCCACACTCCCGTAGATAGCCAAACTCCCGGGATGTACGTGCACGCCAATCTTTTTCACGCCCTCGACCAGGACCTAAAATTTCGCCAAGAAGACGAATCCATGTTGCTCTCGATTCTGATCTTTCTCTTAGGCATCACAACGGTTTTCTGGCTCACCCGCTTTCGCGACCCCCTCTATGAAACCCTCGGCGTAGCGCTCGTGGCCGGAGGGATCTACGCAACCGACTATTTTTACTTTGCCCCTCGTGGTTTTTTCCTGGCGCTCTTTTTTACCCTAGTGGGAATCCTCGGCCTCTACGCCTGGAACACCATTCTCAATGTGTTTAAGGAAGCCCGCGAAAAGAAAAAAATCCGCGATACCTTCACCCGCTACGTGGCTCCGAAGATCGTAAAAGAGATGCTTTCCCATCCTGAAAAGCTAAAGGTGGGGGGAGAAAAGAAGACCATTACCATGCTCTTTTCCGACGTTCGCGATTTCACTTCGATCTCCGAACGCCTCGGCCCTCAAGAACTCGCCACCATGCTCAATATTTATATGGGCAAGATGACGGATATTCTCTTCGAGACCAATGGAACACTCGACAAATACATCGGGGACGCCATCATTGGTTTCTGGGGAGCACCCCTCGAGGTTCCGGACCATCCCTATCACGGAGTACGCGCCGCCAAACTCATGCTAGAAGCGTTGCCCGCGATCAACGACGAATTTGAAAAACGAAAGTTCCCTCGCATCAATGTGGGCATTGGCCTTAATAGCGGCGAGGTTTCGGTCGGGAATATGGGATCAGATCGCATCTTTCAGTACACTGCCCTCGGGGACAATATGAACCTGGCCTCTCGTCTAGAAAGCCTCACGAAGCACTACGGGGCCAATCTGATGATCAGCGAATATACGTACGCTAGCTTAGGCGACAAAAAACAGGAGTTCACTTTCCGCCCGCTTGACCTCGTGCAAGTGAAGGGGAAGTCCACGGCCGTGAAAATCTATGAAGTGATTCCTAGCTGGAATCCATGGGCGAAAAATCCAGACCTGCTAGAACTCTATACCGACGCGTACGAGAATGATTTTCTAAAGCGCCGGTTTACCGAAGCGATCACAAAATTTGCGAAGGTGTTAGAAACCATTCCCGAAGACAAATGCACCGAGAAGCTAAAAGCGGAGGCTGAGGAGTTCCTAAAAACGCCCCCACCCGCTAGCTGGGCCGGTGTGACTGTCTTCACCACAAAATAGAAGGCTAACGATTCTGGCGCTCTTCTTTGCGATCGGAACGCCTGTCGTCACGCTCTTCGCGCTCACCCTTGCGCCACTCACGCATATTCTCACTGCACGCGAGAAAAGCAGTGTGATCCTTGGCCGCACTCACACAGGCCTTATGCTGCTGTAGCTTTTGGATACGCTGGTCAATTTCCTGCAAAATCTGAGCTTTATTGGTGGCAAAATCACCGTTCTTCTCTTCTGCCTTTGCAAGCATGGGTACAGTTAGTAAGACCATAGACACGATCCATAAGATATTTTTCATAGGAGCTCCTTAGAGAAAGGGAAACGTATTTAGGATAGCGCAGGCCAGTCAATTTGCTAAGGGACTTCCCCGTAAGCAACGAGAACCTTGACGGTCCCCCACTCCTCCGTGTACCAAGAAACATATGCGCTACCAAGACTTCGTCATTAAAGATGGGAAATTCGTAGGCAAGTTCGAAGAAATGTACCAACGCTTCAACGCCCCCTGGGAACAAGACGATCAGGAAAGAATTGAGTTCGCCAAATCTCCCAATATCGCCATTCTGAATTTACAGAAATACAAAATTGGCTCCGTGATTGAAGTAGGTTCTGGCTTGGGCTCCTATACCGATGCGATCCACCGAAAATCCGGTATTCGAGTATTGGGCTTGGAAATTTCCGAGACTGCCGTGGAAAAAGCGCGCTCCCGTTATCCCCATTTGGAATTCGTCACAGACAGTGTGAGTGCCCTCCCTAAATACAAAGCCTTCGAAGCGATCCTTTTTGCGGAGGTCACTTGGTATATTCTACAGGACTTACAAAAGTCTTTTCAGGACATGCTAGAGCATTTTCCTGGAAAATATTTCCTGCAAAACCTCACCTTCTATAAGGGAGATCGCCAACAATACGGACGTGAATATTTCTCCAATATGGAAGAATTCATCCAGTTCTGTCCGCTCAAGCTCCTAGAGTACACAAGCTCCGTCACCTCCGATCCAAACGGCGTGGTGGGCACCAGTTCCATCTTTAAGATCGAAAAGAAATAGGTTTGCTCTACTGAGTATCTTTCCCGCTCTTTGTTGCCTCCTCAGCGCCCCACTCATAGCCCTATCCGCCGCAGCTGCTGCAATAAATTTTGTATTGCGGATTCCAGCGCCACCGCTCCGTTGAAGTTTTGGTCATAAAAGCGCCGCCAATACATATCGTTGGCGCCCGCAAGCAGGGCCTCGATCTCTTTTGTGCCGCTCAAGCCGCTCTCGGCCAGTAAGATTTCGTCGCGCAGCATTTCCAGCCAAGCGTGCTGGTCGGCATCGCCCGTTTCGTCCAGAAACTCTTGCGCCAAGCTGGCCGCTGCCCGCGAAAGGCGCAGCAACTGCTCTCCCTCGTCTGGCAGGCCTTTTTCCGACGAGCGCATGGCCAGGGGAAGATAATGGTCGCGGAGCCAAAAGGTAAAAAACTGCGATAGCGATTGGATCGGCAACAAACGCCGCGCCTCCGGATTTTTTAAGAAGGGAATCGACACCCGTTTCCCACTCAGCAGCCACTGCCGCCATTTGTCCAAAGTCGCGTCCGCCATCGCTTGGGCCCTGAGGTTTGCACTGGCCGCAGGGTCCAAGCGCACTTCCACCATTTGCAGATTGCTCTTTGCTCCATTTCCCCCCCTTTCACTGCGTTCTCCACTTTCCCCGCCCCCGATTCCCGAACCATCGGCTCCACCAATAG
>JAKFYM010000315.1 GCA_021730855.1 Bdellovibrionales bacterium | reverse complement strand
CATGGCCGTGAGCCATACTGGATGCAATCCAGTGGGCAGCCGCTTCTGCGCCCAATCGAGGGCCAGCGCAAAGAGGGCCAGGGTGCAGAAAAAGTTCACCACGAATGGGCTCCAAGCTTTCAGGCCCACCACCATTTGCACCAGGGCCGTGAAAATCGGGAAGAGCAGAGGACGGGTGGGGATCTGCAAATCGATCGGATGGAAGGAGTGGTAGTAGTACAGCCACATCTCCGTATTCGAAGCCTTGCCAAAGAGCGTGAGCATATTGGCCACGGACAGGAGATTGGTCTCGTCGCTCAGGACTTTAAAGTCGATGGACGTGGAAAGGAAAAAAAGGACCGTCGCGCCCAAGGCCAGGAGCAGGTTCCCTCGGGAGATTTTCGCCCCGGGAAAGGCGCGGTAAACAGCATGCCCCCAGGCGAGAAACGCCAAGAGCGTGAGCGGGGCCGCAAAGGTTAGGAATATATCCACTAGCTTGGCGTGCATCTAGGACACCTCCACCAATTGTTGGCAAAATTTTGGCAGCTCGGGAAAAGGCCGTTCGGTAGAAATAGGACGTTTCTTCCACTCTTCTTCCGCAGCCGGAGAAAACCACCAGGCCAAATCTTCTTCGCACTGCGCCCGGCTCGCCTCTAGGGGCTCCTGGTTCTCACACTGGGTATCGCCCTCGGGGCAGCGCAGGCGCACATGCAGGTGCTCTTCGTGTCCCCACCAGGCGCGCACTTTATGGAGCCAAGCCGCTTTCGGCATTTTCTCGCAGAGGTCGCGCTTGATCGAAGGGCTCACAAAAATCCGGTCCACCTCGGGGGCCGCGGCAGCTAGGGCTAGGAGCTTGCGCTGGCTGGCGGTCCAAGCGCGGCCCAGGCTGCGGTCCTTGTTCACAAAATTTGGGGCACTCCAGCGCTCGCGCTCTAGGCGCGTCGGGCGCTTCTTGCTCACCCGCAGCCATAGGTCCACATCCAACCCACTCTGGTGGCTCACATGGCCCGAGAGCATGGGACCACCGCGGGGACGGCCAAGGTCTCCCACGAGCAGGATGCTTTTTTCTTTTTGCAGCTCGCGTCCAAGGCGCTCGATATAGCGCACCAAGGTGGGGTGGCCAAAATACCGGAGCCGCGAAGGTCGCATCACCGCATAGCCCGGCCCCTCGAGGGAAAGCGCCTGCGCTCCGGCCAAGCAACCCGCGCTATAGGAGCCCACCGCCTGGGGGGGCCCGGGGGCACGCTCCCGTATTCCCTGCCAAATTTGGTATTGTTGCTGCGCTTCGGAAGCTTGGGCCAGAGGAACAAAGAGAAGCGAGCCAAAAAAGCAAATTAGGTGCATCATAAGTTTAGATTGTAGCGAAGAGAGCGCGAGAAACCAATTCTGTGAGCAACGAGCGCAAAACAAGCGGCAAGATAAAATTCCCGGATCCGGCCATCCTGCCGGAAGAGTCCGACGGGCTGATCTATATCGGCGGAAACCTCGACGTGGAAAACCTCGTGCAGGCCTACACGCTAGGAATTTTTCCCTGGCCGCTCGAAGAAATCTATCCCCTCTTCTGGTTCTGCCCCGAGCCCCGGGGCGTGCTCGACTTTGAGGATTTGCATATTCCCCGCAGCTTAGAGAAATTGCGCAAAAAGCAAACCTATCACTTCACCTTCAACCAGGCCTTTGCCCGCGTGATGGAAGCCTGCGCCAAACAAAAGCGTCCGGGCCAGGAAGGCACCTGGATCATTCCCTCGATGGTGCCCTCCTACCTGGCCTTCCACGCGGCCGGATATGCCCATAGCATCGAGTGCTGGCGGGGCGAGGAGCTGGTGGGTGGCTTATACGGAGTCTTCGTGAAGGGCATTTTCTCGGGCGAGAGCATGTTCCATACGGAGCCCAACACCTCCAAGCTCTGCCTCGTGGAGATCGCCCTCAGGCTGAAATCTATGGGCCTGCATTGGATGGACATCCAGATGCTCACGCCGGTGACGGAGCATCTGGGCGGGCACTACATCTCGCGGCGGGATTTCCTGCAGCGGCTAAAAGACGAGCACCGCAAGAGCCCGCCCCTGAAGCTGGTATTTTAAGGAACCTGTTCGACCGGCACGCCCAGCTTCTTGGCCGCCGCACGCTCGAGCAGGCCAATCAGTTCGGGGTACCCGGCTTGCTCCCGGCGCAACCTAGCGATCTCCAGGGCCGTGCGGCTGCGATTGTCCTTGGCCAGCACATCGGCATCGTTCTCGAGCAGCAGCTGCGCTGTTTCTAGATTTCCCGATTCCACGGCCACCAGGATCAGGGGCGTCTCCCCTTTTTTGTTTCGCTCATCCACATTGGCGCTGTATTGGTCGAGCAATACCTGGATCACGTCTTTATGGTCGGCCACGGCCGCCACGTGGATCACGGCATTTCCATCGGGATCTTTGTAGCTCACCTTGGCGCCCTCATCGAAAGCCTTTTTGAGCAGCACCAGGTTGCCCGAGAAGGCGGCGGAAATCATCAGCTCATTGGGATCCGCTTTTTTCTTCTCTACCTTGCGGGCAGCAGAGGGAAGATTAACCCTAGGCGTGGCAATGGCCACGGCCGTAGGAGCAGAAGGGCGAGACGCGGACGACGCCACGGGAACCGCCCGCTGGCGCATGGTGCCGCGCGAACGCTCCGCCAGGGCTCCGAAGAGCCCATTGCCTTTGCGATCAATCTCACGGAGGTATTCCTTCAAGGGAAAACGCTCGGGCTTCCGCGGGCCACCACTGGCGCCGATGACGCTCTCAAAACCTCTCGCCACAAGGACCACCGTAGGGTCGTTCTTCAGGTCGGCGTCTTTTGCGCCAAACATCACTTCGCCCTCGAGGCCCTTGAGCTTGGTTTCGGCTCCATTGCGGATCACCACGAATTCCGTTCCCCGCACGCCGATGGTGCCTTCGGGAGTGCGCATTTCGAAGCGAATGCTGCCGTCCTTATTTTCCTGTTTCGGCACGAGCACGCGCACGATACCGGAAATCAAGCGGTGCAAAAAGCGCTTGGCGGCATTGTCTTGGCTGAGTTTGTAGGTGGAGTTCACGCCCACGCGGATGAGGGTCTTGTCGTCGAGGCGGATGTCTACGGCTGTCTTACTGTCAGTGGAAAGCTCATCCTCAGGTTGGAGCTTTTCCCCCTTTTTAAGTTTCAGGGTTTTGCCGGCACGGACCACGCTCACGGCCTCGCTCCCGCCCACCTCTTCAATAGTGGCTTCGGCGGCCAGCACTTCGCCCACGCCCACAAACAAAGAAATAACCATTAAAATCAATAGCTTATGTAAGTGCCTCATGGAAATTCTCCCCCATTTTCTCTATCGTCCGTATCTTTGGAATTCTTCAATACCAGCCTGGCCTCGGCGGCCGTGGAAAAGAGGTGGGCCTCTAGCCCGGCCCGGATCGCCCCCTGCACATTGCCGTGCACATCATCGAAAAAAACGAGGTCGCGGGGGTCGAGGCCAAGGGAGCTGGCCACATCGCGGTAGATGCCGGGATAGGGCTTGCGCTTGTGAATCTCATGCGAAGCAAAGATGCGGGTGAAACGGCCCACGACCGGAAATGCCTGCCGCACGTATTCTAAATGAATTTCATTTGTATTACTCAGACAGTACACAGGCCCCTCGGCCGCGAGCTCCTCCAGCAACTCCCCCATGCCCTCGACCATGCCGGGAAAGATCGTGCAGAACTTCTCTTCCAGCTCCGGCACCTCGATTTGCGCTCCGTAAAGCGCCCCTAGCCGGCGGGCAAATCCTTGGCGGGAAATATTGCCGAATTCAAAGTCGTAAAAAAGCGAGCTCGAAAGCAGGGCGCGTGCCTTGGTTGGATCCTGGTCTTTTGATTTTTCGGCCAACCACTGCAAAAAGGGCTCAAAGTCCACGCGGATGATCACATTGCCTAGATCAAAGAGCGGGACTCTCATTCATCCCTCAAAGGTGGATTTGGTATTCATGCACGCGGCTGAAATGGGAAAGCACGTAGAAACGATTGCCATTGGGCTCTAACGCCACTGGCGCATAAGAGCCCGACCCTTGGCCCAGGCTACCGGTGGCGAGCAATTTGCCCGTGCCGGCCTCGAGCACAAAAAGTTTCTCTTCCGAACCCGTGACCACCAAAGCCTTGCGGCCCTGATGGTTCACAAAAGTGGTGCCCGTGGGCACGCCGCGCGGCAGGGCAAAACGCCAGAGTTCCTTGCCTGAATTGCCGGCCAGAGCGTAGACAATCCCGTCAGAGGCGGCGAGGTACACAATATCCCCCTCCACCAATACCGGAGTGCGCGCTCCCCCTGCGGGAAACTCCCACTGCTGGTTGCCATCACGGTTCACGAAACGCAGCTTGCCATCATAGGTGGTCACGAGCAGGCCTTCTTTCCAGCCCACCACCTTGGCATCAAGGTCCATAAATTTTAGGTTGTCGCGATAGAGACGATCGCTTTTCACCGCGCCGGTTTGCGGGTCTAAAGAAACCAGAGCCCCATCACTAAAACCTATCCAAATATCGCCAGCGATGGCCGCAGGGTTTCCGCCTCCCCGCACGCTCGTGCCGCCAAGCGAGGGTCGTCGGTAGCTCCAAAGCACCTTGCCCGTGGCTGGATCCACGGCATGGAGAGCGTCGTCGGCGGTGGCCACAAAGAGGCGATCAAAGGCATTGAGCATGGTGCCATGCACGGGGCCGCTCAGGGCCACGCTCCAGTGCGGGATGCCCGTGTCTATGTCTAGCTGGTAGAGTTCGCCCGCAGCGGTGCCCACAAAAACCTGGCTTTCGCGCACGAGCGGAGCCGCCACCACTTCTTCAGAAAATTTCTTCTGCCAGAGCACCTGGCCGTTTTTGCGGGCCAGGGCGGTGAGGCCAAAACGATCCGAGCCAAACAATAATTTTTCTCCCGCCAGCACCGGGGCCGAATAAGAAACCGGGGCCACGCCCGCTTCCAGCTCTTCGGCCTCTTTTCGTGGCTCCACGTAGGACCAACCACGACTCAAAACCGGCTGGGGATCGCGAACCGGCTCGAGCTTACGCAAAGTGGAGCAGGCCGAAAGCATTAGGACTAGGAGAATGAGGCCCCTCATTTATAGGGCCTTCGCGCCACTGAGGCGTTTCTCAAAGGCGGCGGCGGCGCCATTATAATAGGCGTTCGTGGCAAATTTTTCTTGGATCTGTTTGTAGATCTGCACGGCTTTTCCCGGCTGCTGCAGGGCTTCGTAGCAACGCGCTTGGGCAAGCAAAAGCTCCGGACGCAGAAAATCGGTATTCGCCACGCTGAGCGCTTTTTCATACCTCACGGCCGCCTCCTGCCAATTGCCGGAACTCTCGAGCGCCACGCCTAGGGTGTACTCCACCAAAAGTTGCGCGAAAGCATCCTTAGCGATCCCGGCGGCTTTTTTGTAGTGCGTAATGGCTTCGGCATAATTTCCCGCCTCCGTGCGCATGTCCCCCATCTGCAAATGCGCTTCAAAGGCCGCGCGGCTGGCAGGGTATTTTTCCAAAAGCGGCTGAAAGGCTTGTTCGGCCTGCGCAAAGTCTTGCGGATGGAGCCGTGATTTTAGCTGAGCTTCATAAAGCAGATTGGTGGCAAGACGCTCGCGGCCAGAACTATAATCGCTCCACCAACCATAGGCCCCCAAGGCCACAGCAATCACCACCACTAAAGCGGCCAAGGGTTTCCAATTATCGCCGAGAAATTTTTTGATCTGATTCATAGAAGGTTTATACCTTTAGATTTGCCGATTCGTAAAGATTCTCCTATACTTCGGGGCATGACAAAATATTGCGCTGCATTCCTTGCTGTATTTTTCTCATTCACCGCCCACGCCGCTCCGGGGGACGAAAAGAATCTCAAAGGCCGCCTCGGGATCGGGTTCACCAACCAGATTGCCACCACTGCCGATAGCACCATTCCCGCGCTCAGCGCGAAATACTACCTGAGCAAAGGCATGGCGGTTTCTTTGGGCACGGGATTCGACACCCGCAACCCTTCCACCCTCGCCCTGGGCGCGAAACTCTATCAGAATCTTTTTCTCGAAAGTAATTTGATCTTCTACGCGGGTGGCGGCTTGGCCTATGTGAACCGCAGCGGTAGCCGTTTTCAGGGCAGCCTCTTCCTGGGCGCCGAATTTTTCTTGCCCCAGGTGCCTAGCCTAGGACTCAGCTTTGAGACCGGGGTGCGGGGCGATAGCACCAGCGGAAATTTTGAAATCCGCACCATCGGAGATTCTTTTCTCACGGCCGGAATGCACTTTTACTTTTAGGCCCTCTCTGCCTACAATAATAGGCAGATGAAAACTTTGGCTCGACGGATCGACCTATTTTTCCTCCTACTAGTCTTGTTTGCCACCCCGGGATGGGCCGCAGAAGACCCAGCCCAAACGGGATCGCAGGAGCTCTCCAATCCTTTTTCGGATTTCGTGCCCTTTGAGGACGAATACGACGTGGACGAGGACGAACGCTTCATGTACTTCGGCCGCTTTTTTGCGGTCTCCCTAGGCACTGGCGTGCATACCTTCGGCGGCAATATCGGCAAACTCTACAACACAGCCGTGCCCGTGCTGGATTTTCGCCTCCTCTACTTTTTTGACTTCCGCCTGGCCGGCCAGCTCGGCATCAGCTCCGCCTCCCACGCCTATGTGGACGCCGAGGATGAAAATGCCGTGGTGAACATCAGCCTCTTCCGCATCAATGCCGACCTGAAATATTACTTCGACACCAAGAACGTGGGCGCCGCGATCACGATGGCCAACCCTTACGCGATCCTGGGCGTGAGCCGAGTGATGCGCACGCAGAACTTCACGAGCGATCAGACCTCCGATAGTGACAGTGCTATGGCCGTGTCGGTGGGCGCGGGGATGGAATTTGCCTTAAAACCCCGCAAGACGAGCCTTGGCGTTGAGGGCCGCATCCACCAGATGTTTTTCAAGGATCGTTATGAAGATGATTTTGCCACGAGCGGGATTCCCGATCGGACGGGGAATATGTATTCGATCATTACGAGCGTGATCTTCTTTTTCTAAAACTGGCCCCTTAGCCTGTTGATAAAATTTTGGTTTTCTCTATAGGAATTGGCCAGGACCTTGCAATTCCCGCGGCTCTTATGCCCCGAAACTGCCCTCATTGCGATTCTAAGAAGATTAGCGGTTCATATTTTGTCCGCTTTGGTTTCTTTTTTCGCTCCTCCGACT
>JAKFYM010000324.1 GCA_021730855.1 Bdellovibrionales bacterium | reverse complement strand
GAAGAATAAAATTGCTCTAATCTCTGAGTTTCAGAATTTAGATCCGTGAGTGAAATATAAGAATCGTTCACACGAGCCGCGAAGCCCACTCCTCCCGCGTCATTCTGCGAAGAGTAACCGAAAAAAACGAAGACAAGAATAATCGCAGTAAACAGAACAAGTGCCGTGATTGTGCGCATGTTCCAGCTGCGTTTTTCGAGATTTTTCTTCAATCCATCCACTAAACTTTTGTGACCGCCGGTCCCTGACATAAAATCCTCCAAGTTGAACAGCCTATATTTATCACCCTCTCTCTCTCTTTCAATCAAGGGAATTGTTGCTAAGTCGTTGAGATTTGTTACCGTTATTGCTGGAGGCTGCATTGAATTGGTTCAACTTTGATCTGCGGAAGCTGGCTCGCATTCTTCTGGCTCTTTCTCTACCTTTAATTTCCATTCAAGTTCAACAACGCCCATCACATAAAGATGAGTGGTTTGATCGTCCATTTTCATTTGTTGCAGGAAATATAGAAAGTTTAGTTTTTGGCAAGTGCGCGGCACCCGCCTTTGAACGAGGGCCGCGCGAAGGCGATCGAAGGCACGACTAGAAGACCTATGTTCTAAGAAATTAGGCCGCTAGTTCTGGCGCTCGAAAAATACGAAGGCGCCTCTTTCACCCGCGAATACCATCATCCGATGGCCGTCGCGGCTGAAGTCAATCTTGTTTATTTGGGCACCCACCAGCGCCTCACTTTTCAGGGAAGAGCTGGCAAAATCATCCACGTTGAGGAAATAAATGGATCCATCACTACCACCGGAGATCAGGTAGTTGCCGTCGGGAGAAAATTGAACGATCTCGTCTTTTCCAAACGAAATGCTCTCGTCATAAATATTACTTCCATTCGTTGCATCGAGAATATCCACATCGCCGCGAAAGCTACGAAGCAACCATTTCGTGCCGTCGCGGCTCACGTCAACGCTCATGGCCGTGGTTGCCCACTCTCTTGTCTTTTGCCCCCGTTCTAGATTCCAGTGGCTGATGCCTTTGTTCCGGATGTGCACGAACAACTCGCGGCCATTCGCGGTGGGTTTGGCGGTCAATATTTCTTCCGCTGGATTACCGATGCTGAATGCTCTCCACGTGCCGGAGCTGAAATCGTATATTTCCACTTTGCCCGCTTGCACCACCACTAAGGACTCACCGTCGTTACCAAAAAAAGAGGTTTGTCCGCTGAAGCCTGCTCTCGATACTCGCACCAACTCTCGGTTCGTGGCCAAGTCATAAACCGCCACCTTGGCGCCAGAATGGGCGTATTCCACCAGAATTTTCGAGCCATCGGCACTGAACTCTAGATTTTGGATCACGTCTGCCTGCGTGCCCACGTTTTTAATCTGATGCTTTATTTCGAAGCGGCCGGGAATCGCATCCGGAATGCCCACTTGTACGCCCGTCGTAGTAAAGGTGCTGAGACCGCCGTACGCGAACATGCTGCCGTCGGCGCTATAGGCAGCCGCGTCGGATCTGGCACTAAGCTCGCTCGTCAGTTCTTGCCATTCGAAAGCCGCGAAAGCGGATTCGAATTTACCCATGCCGCTCAACAGTATCGAAAGACCAATGATGAAAGTTTTCATTTTTTCTCCTTAGATTTTTTCCGTTATTTTTGAGGTCACTTCTAGTGAGTGCGCTTGCTTCAATAAAGGACTCGCTTTAGCAATGCACGCACCATCGATGGCGCAGGAAGGTATTGCTAAACCTAGAGGTTGATTGGAGAAGGTCAGCAAATTTTTGTTTTTCCTGCCCATCCAACGGACAGCAGGGGATGAAGGCGGTTAAATAACGGAGCTCTCTTGGAGAGTCTGTGTCCTATTCGGATTCCCACGGGGCGTACACCCTCATTTCCAGGGAGCCCTTCCTTTAAGGAAATAAAGTCATTTTAAAATACGTTTTCTATCAACAGGCAGAGGGGCCGGCTTTAGCGGCCTTCGATGCACCAAGCAGAGACGATCAAATGCATATCGTCTTGAGGGAAGAGCCGGGGTTGCGATTCTCCGATTTTCTTGTCTTCAGAAGAATAAATATCGATTCTTCCGTTCCCGCAGCTTCTCTCTAGATCTCGTCTAGCATTGGTGTGCGCGGTGTTTTTGGCTTGATCATTAGCCTCGTAGAGGGAGTTTACCTGTCCCGGAGGAAGGGGTTTATCCAGTTGAAATAGCGAGTAGGACTCTAGCGTCCTGACCACTCGATCGGCTCGGGCCGTATTTGTCGTGACGAATAGTAGGGCAAGAAAAACGAAGGCTAGTTTCATAAAGTCTCCTGGATTTGCCTTGGAAGCTTGGCTATTTAACTCAAGATTTAACGCAATGCAATGTTTGCGGTCTTTCCTGGTCCCTTTGCCCCGCGGGGCCTGCCCTTAGTGCTTTCAACACCGAACTAAATTCGTCGGTCTCCCCTCCCAAAATACGATCTCTTGTGCTAGCTTGAAGCATGAATTCATCCAAATACTCCCCCTTCCGTGAGACCCTCACGTTTGATGACGTCCTTCTCCTTCCCGGCCATAGCGACGTCCTTCCCAACCAAGTCAGCCTGCAAACCCGTCTTACCAAGCGCCTCTCTTTGAACGTGCCCATACTTTCCGCGGCCATGGACACCGTGACCGAATCCGACACGGCGATCTCGATGGCTCAGGAGGGCGGCCTGGGTGTGATCCATAAAAATATGTCGATCGAAGACCAAGCCTTCGAGGTCTCGCGCGTGAAAAAAAGCGAGAGCGGCATGATCCTGGATCCCATCACCGTGGCGCCCGGGCAACCAGTGCGCGAAGCCTTGCGGCTCATGGCCACGTATAAAATTTCTGGCGTTCCTGTGACTCGCGATGGCCAGCCTCATGGCCCGCTAGTAGGGATCATCACCAACCGCGATGTGCGTTTTCTTGAGGACGATAACTCCCCCGTATCGGCCTATATGACGAGTGAAAATCTAGTGACCACTCCAGTGGGAACAGAGCGCGAGGCCGCCAAAAAGCTTTTGCACAAACACCGCATCGAAAAGCTGCTCGTGGTGGACGAGAAAAAACATCTCAAGGGCCTGATCACGATCAAGGACATTGAAAAGTCCATGAAGTACCCGATTTCCAATAAGGACCAGTTTGGCCGCTTGGTGGTGGGCGCGGCCCTGGGCGTGAGTGCCGATGTGATGGATCGCGCGGCGGCCTTAGCTGATGCGGGCGTGGATGCGCTTTTTGTGGATAGCGCCCATGGTCATTCGCAGGGAATTCTCGATCTCGTGCGCAAACTGAAAAACAAATACCCGAATGTCGATATCGTGGCTGGGAATGTGGCCACGGTGGATGGCACCAAGGCCCTAATCGACGCCGGCGCCGATGCGGTGAAGGTGGGCATTGGCCCCGGATCGATCTGCACCACGCGCGTGGTGGCAGGGGTGGGGGTGGCCCAGCTTTCCGCGGTGATGGATGCTTGCGAAGAAGCCACCAAGCGCGATGTGCCGGTGATTGCCGACGGCGGGATTAAGTTTTCTGGCGATGTGGTGAAGGCCCTGGCGGGGGGCGCGAGCTGCGTGATGATTGGCAATCTCTTTGCTGGAACAGATGAATCTCCGGGAGAGCTGGTGCTGTTCCAGGGGCGTTCCTACAAAGTCTATCGCGGTATGGGATCGCTTGCAGCTATGCGTAAGGGATCGAAGGATCGCTACGCCCAGGCGGGCACCGAAGATGCCAAACTTGTCCCTGAAGGAATTGAGGGGCGTGTGCCTTACCGTGGCACTATTTCCGCCGTGGTTCACCAGCTTATGGGCGGGTTGCGTAGCGGTATGGGATATGTTGGGGCTGCCAACATCCGGGAGTTGCGTGAAAAGGCGCGTTTTGTGAGAATCTCTTCTGCGGGGTTGCGGGAAAGTCACCCCCACCATGTGGACATCACAAAAGAGGCTCCGAACTACTGGATGGGTTCGTAGGGCCTGAGTTACCTGAAACGGAACAAGGAAGTCTATGCAGCTCAAGCCGTTCGAAGCGGGTCGTTACGACGACGACAATATCATTATTGGCAATCCCGACAATTCAAAACAAGAATTATTTACAGAAGCGGAATTTGAGATCGTCAAATTCCTCAAGAAAAATGAGCAGGAAACCCTGCTGGCGCTGCTCCTGCCGAATATCGGCATCGCCAAGAAGAATCACATCGTGGTTTGCCTGAAAGTCCTGGGCAAGCTCAAGCGCATGCAGATCGTGGATTATTTCACGATCACCGGACGCCATCCTCTCTCAGACACGGGCACGCTCGAGCTGCGTATGCCGAAATCCTCACTGGAGCTCCATGGCCTCAATTCCTTTGCCGCCGTGCTTTTTGCGCTGGTCGAGAAGCTTGCCTGGATGGGAGCTTTAAGCCTGCTTTTGCTCACCTTGGGCCTTGCCGCCTTTGCTTTCCTTGCTTTTCCTTTTGCGGGCCTGGAAATGGCCTACCAACAAACCGGCGTGCCCTACGGTTCTTTTTTTCTCCTGCTCTATCTAGTGAGCTGTGGAGCCTTTTCTTTTCGCGCGCTTTTGCAGGCGGCCTTTCTGCGCACTTTAGGGCGTCAGAGTCGGTATCCCGTCTTTTCTTTTTTTGGTCCCTTTCTCTGCCTCGATGCCGATCGCCGTGACGTGAACCTAGCCGGATACCGGGCGCGGGTGCAGGTGGCCTTGGTGGGTCTGCTCGCGCCCTTCGCATTTGGCGCGCTCTTTACCGCTTTGGTGCTGTTCGGCTGGCTTAGTCCACCGCTGGGTTTTGCGGCTTTTGTGGGCTGTGGCTTGGTCACCTTGATCTTGGCTTGTCCCTTTTTCTCTTTCGACCTCGCTGATATCCTGCATGTGACCTTTCTGCGGGATGAGCTCCACGAGAGAATTGCGGATGGACTACGTAAGATCTCACAGGCCAAGGGCAGCCTCAGCCGCGAGATGCTCTTCAGCCTTTGCGCCACCTTGGTCTGGCTCCTGGTTTGGCTGGATAGTTTGCGGAGCGTGTGGGACATCCTCGCCAATGATGTGGTGGCGGATCTGTTTGCTCCTCCCACCCTGCTGGAGCAAATGGGGGCGGGCCTCCTGCTCCTGCTCTTGGTTTCTTTGCTGATGATGCCCGCCTCGGTTTTCCTCGCCACCTTTGTGCAGGAGCGTTTTCGTTCTCCGAAAAAGCGCCTGGTGGTGGAGAAGGACAAAATCAAAGAGAGCCTCACGTTTGAGGAACGCATGGCCGCCCTCGAGAACATCCCGCTTTTTGCTTACCTCAATGACCAAGAGCGACTTTCGCTCTTGAATGAGATGCATCCTGTATTTCAGAAGCATGGGGAGTTTTTGGTGCACCAAGGGGAAGTGGGGAAAGAATTTTATGTTCTGGTCAAAGGCCATGCTGCGGCCTACTTCACCGATATGCAGGGCCGCAACTATCTTTTGGCCGATTTGCGCGAAGGCGACGCGTTTGGCGAAATCTCGTTGATCGACGATGTGCCGCGCACAGCTTCGATTGTTTCTGATGGAGGCTGCTTGGCGCTGGTGCTGGAAAAGACGGGTTTTGATCGTTTTGCCCATAGCCTCGGTTCGCCAGATCGCGTGAAGGCGATGATCCGGCTCACGAGCTTCTTTCGTCGTCATCCTTTGTTTTCTAAGCTCAATGCCAAAGACCAGGCCGACCTGATTGATAATTTTCGTTTTCACACCATCACGGCGGGCGAAGAAATTCCGGAAAACGACGAGAGTTTTTACGTCATCTATTCGGGCTCTGTCCGAGCCGACACTGGCGATGATTCCACCGATATCCTCCTGACGCCGGATGATTCCTTTGGCTATACCAACGCCCTAGGCGCGAAGTTTTTTGCGGCCGAGGGCACCGGCTTGCTCTCGGTGAGGAAGAGCGAGTTTCACACTCTCATCTGGGCCAAGCTCGTGGAGCGGCCGGAGCTCTTTGTTTGAAGAAGATTTGGCTAGCGGTGCTCTTGTTCTGTACCGTGAGCCTGGCGGCGCTCTGGATTCAGGATTTTGCCCGCATCAGGAAGCTAGGGGAGGCACGCGAGCAACAGCAGCGCTTGGTGCGGGCTTCACTGCAGCTGCTGCAGGGGGCGCGCCCCGGGCTAAAGGATTTCTGGCAGCAAATTGGCCGCAAGGAGCCTTTGCGCGATCCCTGGGGCAACCCCCATCGTCTGGAAGACCACCTCTGGCGCTCCGCAGGCCCTGATGGCCTTTACCTATCCGCGGATGATTTGGTGGCCCAAATCCCCGGGGAAGAGGGTGTGGGCGTTGACTTCACGCGTTCTGATTGGGCCGAGGAAGAGCCCGCGGTTTCCGAGGCAAAATAGCGATCAGTATGGTAAGAAACGCTAGTGCATCGAATCTTGATTCTTGATTTTGGCAGTCAGTTTACGCAGCTCATTGCGCGTCGCATTCGCGAGCTAGGCGTCTACGCCGAAATTCTACCAGCCAATGCAAAAATAGAAGAAATCAAGGCTCACCAACCGCGCGGGCTGATTCTTTCGGGCGGCCCGCATTCGGTTTTTGATTCCGGAGCCCCGCACGCGAATCCCATGATTCTAGAAATGAATGTCCCAGTGCTGGGGATCTGCTATGGCATGCAGTGGCTTGGGCAAGTTTTGAAGGGACGCGTGGAGCCGGCGGCTTCGCGTGAGTATGGTTTCACCCGAGTGCGGGTGACCAAAGCCAAGTCGCTGCTCTTTTCCCATCTAGACGAGAGCGAGCTCAACACCTGGATGAGCCATGGCGATGAGGTAGAAACCCTGCCGGCCGGATTTGTGGAATGCGCGCGTTCGGTAGCGGGCTCTCTAGCGGCGATGGAAGACGAAAAGCGGCGCTTCTATGCGATTCAGTTTCACCCCGAGGTGACCCATACGGATCGCGGCCTGGAGATTTTCCGCAACTTCCTTTCGGTCTGCGAAGTAAAACAGGATTGGAACCTGGGGAATTTCGCGGAACAGAAAAAACAGGAAATCGCCCGCCAGGTGGGCCCCCGCGCGCACGCCATCTGCGCGCTCTCGGGTGGAGTGGATTCCACCGTGGCCGCCACCCTCGTGGAGCGGGCGATGCCGGGGCGCTTGCATTGTTTGTATATCGACAGTGGCTTGCAGCGGGAAAACGAGGCCGAAGAGGTGATGGAGAGTTTTGCCGACTCCGGCCTCCGCGTCACCAAAGTGGATGCGCGGGCGGAATTCTTGGGCCGGCTTGCGGGCATTGCCGATCCCG
>JAKFYM010000181.1 GCA_021730855.1 Bdellovibrionales bacterium | reverse complement strand
TCGTTCAAGCTATGGCGGATGCTCACGCGGCCGATGATATTCCCATCCAAGAATCCATACAGCATCGTGTGCGGCACTCGATCCGGCGCCAGGTCCACTCCCCTCTCTTCTTTATCTAGAATAGAAAGCATTTCGGAAAATGGCATGCCCGCCTTCCAGCTAAAGGTGTACCAATGGAGGGATTCGTCCTTCCATTCTTCTAAGCCGGTGAAGAAAGCCTGCTCGTCGGTAGGTTTTAAAGTTCTAAGCACAAGCGGCATGAGAGTGGTCTCCTGTATTTTCCGGTACACTAGCGCGAACGCCCCAAGCTTATTGAGCCCCTTCACAGTTGATCATCCAGGGGGTGCCGAATCGATCCACCACCATACCGAAACGAACCGCCCAGAAGGTTTGGGCAAATGGCATTTTGATGTCGCCCCCTTCCGCAAGCGCTTTGAATACCCGCTCCGCTTGCGGAATGTCTTGGTAACTCACGAGCACCTGAAAGCCCTGGGGTTTGGCATAATGGCCAGGAGGGGCATCATCGGCAGAAAGCACTTGGCCATCGAACTCCATGCTGGCATGGATAATTTTTTCGGCCCATTCGCTGGAAACCTCTTTCCCCATAGGGGATTCTCCCCAGGTCATAGAAAAATTTATTTTTCCGTTAAAACATTTTTCGTAGAACCGGAGGGCTTCTAAACACCGTCCGTTAAATTGCAAATGGGGGTTCATTTTTGCCATAAGGTCTCCTGTCTTGTGGTCGTGGTATGACTGTTAATACTTGAAGCGGTCTATCCAAGAAACGCCTCGTTGGACGAGAGATAGGCCTGCTCCTCTGGCGTGTTCACTCGTCCGAGGACGGCATTGCGGTGAGGAAAGCGGCCAAATTTTCGAATCAGCTCACGATGGTGCCGGGCAAAGTGGAGGTTTTGCTCTAGCCGCGCTTTCTCAAAAAGCTCTATGCTTCGATCCTGATCGCTGAGGCTTTCACTATGCATAAAGGGCAAATAGAGAAAAGCCACTTGGGTGCGCGGCAAGGCTTGGTCAAAACCCCGGGCAATTGCGGCTTGCGCAGTCGCAATCGCCAAGTCACCGGTGCCGTAGCTCTCCGCTTTTCCACGGTACATATTGAGCGGAAACTGATCGAGCATGATCGCGAGGGCGAGCGATCCCTCGGGAGTTTCCAGCCAATGATTCAAATCGCCCCGCACTGCTTGCTTTAGCAAGGGCTCGAAACGAGTCTGCAGCTCACGGTCGAAGTCCGGCGTGGAAGCAAACCAATATTTGCTCACGCGATCGGAGAACCAGAAGTCTAGGACGCTAGTGGGTGTTTCAGAGAAGGGCATGGCGCCCATTTTAACTGAATCAATGATTTACGCTAGAGGGTGATTGAGGACTATTCCCACTGAAACCCTTTGTCGAGATTCAGGCCAAAGGCAGAGTCAGGCCCGCCGAATTGCCTGGATGATCTGGTCCAATTTTCCCAAAAAGCGAGATCGGTCTTTCTTCTCCATGGGGGCAGGCCCCCCACCGATGTTTCCGAACTGGCGAAGCGTCTGCATGAGCTCACGCGTGGCCAGGGCGCCACCCACGCTGTCTTCGGTGAATTCCTCTCCCTTAGGCCCCAGCACCCGGGCCCCCGCCTTTAGGCAGCGGTCGGCGAGCGGAATGTCGGCGGTGATCACGATATCGCCCGCCTCTACGTGCTGGGCGATCCAATCATCAGCGGCGTCTAGGTGTCCCTCGCGCACCACGATCATTTTGGTGCGTGAATTCGCGGGAACATTCATGGGTTTATTGGCCACCACAGTGACCAAGAGCTGGTAGCGTTCCGCCACGCGATACACTTCGTCCTTTACCGCGCACCCATCTCCATCGATAAAAATATGCAGCATAATTTTCAGCGCCTGCCCGGAAGCGAATGGACTCCCAGCGCTCCCTCGAAAGCTTGTTCGCCCACGTGCACCGTTAACGCTCCTTGGTCTCGGATCAGGCTCCACTCATTGTCGCGTTCAAGCACCCGCTCCAGCTCGCCGAGGAACTCGGCTTTCAGCGAGAAGATCTCTATATGCTCGCCATTATGAACCCTCTCCGTTTCTAGCTCCCGCAGGAGAGGTTCTGGATTTTTATAGGTATATACCTTCACTTTTCGGGAGGCTTTGGCGGCCTTATGCAAGCGGCGCGCGCTCGGGCTCCCCACCTCTATCCACAGCCCGAAGCCACCTCGGGGATCCTGGCGACTCAGGCAGGGCTCATCGGGCTCCGCGAGGCCTTTGGCGGAAAATTCGAGGCCATCCTCAAAGTTCAGAGCATAGGCGAGCGCGCGCGTGAGCAGGAAAGGGATCGATTCTGATTTGTGCTGGGCGAGGCGAAAATCCAAGCTTTCATAAACCGAGCGCTCGATGTCAGAGACATCCAAGCGAAAGCGGTAAAGTATGGTTCCTTGGCTCATGCGCGAGCCAATGTAGCAGCCAATAGGGACGTTGCGATAAGGAAAAATCGGGAAACCGGTTTCTGAACTCTTTGACCAAAACTAAAGGGCCTACTCTTTACAAGACCCTTCCCCAGGTGAGGTTGCTAACAGCTCCTAAGTTTAGCATGCCCCCGTTTGCAAATGTCGAGAGATGCTGGGCGGCAGCACGATCGAAAGCGGCGGCAGATTCACCCATTCGCTCGCGAGAAAAGCCATTCCGGGAATGAAAGGCCTCTATTAAATCTTCTGTTCTTTGCTGAAACGGCATCGCATCGGTTTTTCTTTCGCCCACTATTTGAAACAAATGGCGCCTTTCCAACTCCTCAACAAGATCGTACTTCTGAAACTCCTTGTTTGTGGAGTAGCGGTTGATAATCGCTTGGAAATCGGTGTTCCACCAAGATTTGTCCACATATTCACGGCCAACAATAGCGAGAAACTTTCCAGGTTTAAGAACAGCTTTTAATTTTTCGAAGACCATTGGCCAGTCCATCCAATGCAAACTCTGCGCGGCCGTCACCAAATCGTAGGGACCTGAAATCGGAGCCGTTTCTGCGGGCGATAGTATCCAGCGCACATTGTGGATAGTGAAACTGCGCAGCTTAGCCTCCTCGAGCATTTCCGAGGAAATATCTATGGCGTCCACTCGCTCCGCAAAACTAGCCAGGCCTATGGTTAAATCACCTGTCCCGCATCCCAGATCGAGCACCGTGGGCTCTCTTACCCCTGCGAGCTCTGCCAGAACCGTAAACGTTTGTTGTGAGTAAGGCTTTCTGTGCCGATAAGCCCGAACAATAGAGGAATCTTGAAACTGCGCTGCATGCTCCGGAGCCAATCCGCTTGGTTTTGAAATCTGCACATCCATATTTTTTCCCCTTAAACGGAAAAACCCCTAGCCACAGGCTAGAGGTTATCGAGGTACTCTATAGAAGTAAATGTGGACAGAAGATCTCGTTTTGGCCAGCCGGAATTTACGAATGGGAAAGCGGGACTTGTACCTTAGATCTACAGGCCACCCGACAAGTATTCACGGCATAGCCCACGACGCCTGCCAAAAGAAAAACCAAGAACTCCACGTCATAGAGAGAGTCGCCAGTGCTTAGATAGACCGCCCAAGTTACCACCATGTACGCCAAGACGGTGAATAGGAGGAATGCGGGAATATTGAGCAGAGCCACAACCCATGCTTTCTGACATCGCACCGAGCAGAATGTTTGGTACGCACGCTGGAGTAGTATAGAAAATCCCAGATTAAGGCCAAGGGCGATTACACCCCATAAGGCAAGAAGGAAAATTTGTTTGTTAGTCATAGTGTCTCCTTTGTCGGAAGAGATACCATTTCAATAGGAGCGAAGGCCGTAAAAATGTGGCCTAAAGCGCGCACCGCGTGCGATCCCGCGTGCAGCTTGTGCGGGTCTAGCTGAGGGCCATCTGACTCGAATGTTAAATCCTCTATATTTATGATTGGCTTCATTCATTCCTTAAATCACAACGCTACACCCCTGCATAGGTCGGGGGCGTTAGTGTAAGTACTCGGAGTGGGTAAATGACCGCGCCAAAGCCTCCGGTCAATTCAAGCCAAACTGGAGCTTTATGGTAACCGAAGCACTCTTTTTTCGACTGAATGTATCAAAGGTTCCTGACCAAGAGGGATTGATGTCGGTATTCGGCGCGGTGATTTGAAAGATCCCTAACGAGGAATACCGCAAGCTCCCTAAACTGCCAGCTGCATTTTCCACAATTTTTTCGGCCCGAGTGTAGCCATCTTTGGTGGCAGCAGCGATCATTTCGATCTTCAGCTTGCCGAGTTGGGTGTAATAGTACTCCGGCTGTCCGGAAATAAATTCGATGCGAAGCTGGAGTAAATCCGTGACCACGCGAGAAAATTTTTCTACGCTGTCGATATTTCGAGATTCAATGCTCAGGCTCTGCGTGAGCTGATACCCTTTAAATTTCTCCTTGCGATTTCCCTCCTTATCAACTGTTGTCTCGCTCACCTTTTCCACCCTGACAGCTGAAAAGACAAAGTCTGTCAAATTCATATTCTGTTTCCGAATGAAAGCCTTCACCTCCTCCGTGTCGCGGCGAAGTTGCTCATTCGCGATGTGAATGTCGGTGGCCGTACGGGAGAAAGAGCCTCGCCAAACAATTAGATCCGATTCAAACTCTTGCGAAGCCATGCCCGTGACTAAAAGAATGTCGTTGGCGCGGTTACGGTTTTTGTAGGCGGAAATGGAAATGACGGCTACCAAAACTATCGTGGCGCAAATAAGACCAATTCCTGCGATCGTATTCTTCATGTTTTCTCCTTAAGAAGATTTCTTTTATGTTCAGGGAAATAGAAAAATGCCTGGAGAAAAACCGCAGGAATTATGCATGGTGACGTCTCATTCGACGCACAACGCGTGCGCAAATGAGCGCTTTTTTTCTTCGGCCATGATCCCAGTACAGGGATTCCGGGCTACGGCTAACCGGAATCCCTGGATGCCGGTGTTTTACCGCGCTCCGGTCGACTTAATCACTCGTCATCGCCTGCAACTGTGAAGCAACGAGGGTTCGGCTCCTATAGGTAAACTTCTTCAAGTGTCCGTTGATCTGGTTGCTGTAGTTGCCGCTGCGCCCGTTCGCGCCCAGTGTAAAATTGTTTGTGACCGGCTTCGCGGCCGCTGCGCTCTTGGTAGCCGCAGTTCCGTTCAGGGCTGTCTGGAGCGCTCCGTCCGAGGCTTGGCTGACGGCCATCTGCACCTTCACGTCTTTGAGATTGGCGGCGTTTGTGTAGTTCGAGGTGGCCACGTTTGCCGAAGCCACATAGGCGCGGCCACGAAACGTATTGCTGGCCGGAAGGAAAACGGCCTCGAAAGAATCGGAAGCGCAGGTTCCAGCGGAAGCATCGTCGCAGGAAGAAAAGAGCATGGGCGTTGCTGCCGAAGTGGAAGCTTCATAAGCTGGGCGAGAAATGTCCACGATCGCCGTCCACGCGGTGGCATTAAACCAAGTGGCGAAATTGTCGATCGCAAGGGAGTCGCCATTGCGCGTGACAGTAGTGGCGGCAGTGGCGATATAGCTTGTGGGTGTAGGACCAGCTTCCAGCTGCGCTCCCCAGAGGTAAACAATACCATTGTCGAGCGTGGGGGATGGATAGTAGATCACGGAGGCCGCGCCGCCATCACCCGCATCCGTGGTGAATGTGGTGGAGACTCGGTACCAATTGTTCGGAAGCGCCGTCACCGAGCCGCCCGAGACGCTCGGCACTAGGCCGGTCCAATCGATGGTGATGGATTTTCCGGTGGTGCCACTAGCCAGCGCGTTCAGTTCGTAAATGCTTCTGAGCGCTGTTGAATTTTTCACATAGAAGCTTAAGGAGTAGGTGGTGCTCGCGCTCAGCATGACCGACTGCGAGATATTGTTCGTATTCGGATCTCCGCCTAGAGTGGACTGGACGGCATAGGCATCCACGGCCCCGCTCGGGGAGGCAACTGCGTTGGCAGTCAATGTGAGCCCGGAATTCACCCAGGTGGTGCTGAAGTCAGAAGACTGCAGCAGGAGATTCGTGCGCTCCTCCTCGATCAGCAATCCGCGCAGAGCGCAGCTCCCCGCGCAAGAGCTAGGATTGTGATCGAAGCGGGGTGCGTTTCCGGCAGCCGTTTGGATAATTCCGCTAGAGTCGTAGTAAGTGGCAGAGCCGGTGCGCGCGAATGTCACGCCCGAGGGCAAGCTGCCCGAGGTGAAATCTAAATAGAGTGCCGTGTCCTGAATGGTGACCGAGGTGGAGGCGGTGCCGAGGTTGGCGTTCTGCGCGCTGGAAATTTGCATCGAGAAGGTTTCGTCTTGTTCGTCGGAATTCTCGTCGTACGACAATACAGAAATATTGCTGCTCAGGGAGCCCGCGAGGATCGTGGCGGTTCCGGAGGTGGCGGCATAGTCGCTGCCCGAAGCGGCCGTGCCGTTCGCAGTAGTGTAGTTGACCAGCACATCGGAGGCGGATTTATGATTGAGGGTAAAAAGGAAACTCGCGGAATTCCCTTCCGTGATCGACGACGCGGCGGAAGAGATGGAAATGGTGGGAACCGCCTCGGTGTTCACGATCGTGCCCGTGCCGGAATGGAGCGTGGCATTCACGGTCACGCTCAAAGTAAAGGTGAGATTCGCATTGTAAGTGGAATCGCTCAAACTAGTGATCGTCACGGTATTGCTCGTCTGCCCAGCAGGGATCACCACCGCACCCGAGGCTGCCACGTAGTTCACTCCGGCTCTAGCCGTGAGATCGGAGGTGGCGTAGGCCACGGAAGTATCCGCGGAGGAAATTTGGTCAATGGTCACCGTGAAGGTGAGGTTCGCTCCCTCGTTGACAGAGATATCGTCCACGGTGGCCACGGGCGCGGAATCGGTATTCACGATGGTACCAGTGGCGGAATTGGTCACCGCATTGGCGGTGACGCTAAAAGTAAACGTGAGACTGGGCGTATAGATCGAATCGGAGCTGGTCGTCACAGACACGGTTTTACTTGTTTCGCCTGCCGCAAAATTGAGGGTGCCAGAGCTCGCAGTATAGTTGGTTCCGCTCAGGGCAGTGCCATTGGCCGAAGCGTAGACGACGGAAGTGGCTGCCGACGAAGGACGATTCAAGGTAACGGTAAACACAAGATTAGAGCCTTCATTGCCCGACACATTCGCTACCGAGGCCACGGGCGCCGTTTCAATATTCGCCACCGTTCCTGTGGCGGTATTGGTCACCGCGTTGGCGGTGAGATCGAGAGAGAAGGTAAGATTGGATTTATGGTAGTTGTCGGCCA
>JAKFYM010000207.1 GCA_021730855.1 Bdellovibrionales bacterium | reverse complement strand
GGCATGTTTTCGGCGGAAGCCACCACGCATACAATGCGGTTCTCACCCTTGAGGCGTGCAGCCAAGAGAGTGGCGGCGATCACATCGGCGCCACCGCTCATATCGTGTTTCATGTCTTCCATGCCTTGGCCGGGCTTCAGCGAGATGCCCCCGGAATCGAAGGTAACGGCCTTGCCCACGAGGGCGATGGTTTTTTTCGGTTTCTTAGGTTTGTATTCGAGCACGATCAAGCAGGGGGGATTGGCTGAGCCTTGGCCCACGCCGAGGAGGGCCCCCATTTTTTCGCGAGCGAGCGCTTTGGCGTCGAGGATTTTGCAGCTCACGCCATATTCGCGGGCCAGCTTCTGGGTGCGGCGGGCGAGTTCCATTGGGTAGAGGTGCGAGCCGGGCTCGTTCGAAAGATCGCGGGCCAGGGTGATAGCGTCATTTTCGGCGGCGGCAGTGGCGAGAGCGGTTTTCACGGCGGCGAGAGATTTTCCGTCTTCCAAATAGAACACATGGTCGGCGGGTTTTGTTTTGGGTTTCTTCTCGGACTTATAAATATCGAAACTATAGGTGGAAAAGAGCGCGCCTTCGGCGAGGGCCAATGCCACTCCGTCTAGGCTGCGCACCTTCGTGCCTTTGCGAAAAAAGGAATCTAGGTCAAAAGCGCCTTCTTTCACTTTTTCGCCCTCAAGCCTTTTGGCGGCGGAGGCGCCGGCGATGCGCAGGGTTTCGCCCGTCATCTCTTCTGCCTTGCCGAGGCCCACAAACAACACGCTGGCAGCGCCATCAAAGTTGCGCACGAAGTAGGCTTGGCCTTTTTTGCCTTTAAATACGTCCTCGGAAGAAAGAATTTTCAAAAGCGGCCGAAATTCCTCGCGACGCGTAGAAGGATCTCCTTTATCTTCGGCCTGGAAGACTCCTACCACCTGAGGAAGATCTTGGAGGGAGGAGGAAAATAGTTGGGCCGTGATTTTCATATGTATCCTTTCTTACTCTCGCTAAATTTGCGCTGCCTTAGTAAAATACCTCAGTGCTAAAGCGCTATTACCAGGTCTTTGGAAGCTTGCTGCTCGTCTCCGACGCTGTCGGGCTCGTGGCTGCGTGGTTGCTCTCGTATTATCTGCGCTTTTATACACAAATTGTCCCCGTTACTAAAGGCATTCCCCCCTTTTCGCGCTACATCGCGCTCACTGTGCCAGTGGTGCTTTTGTGGATCGCGGTCTTCTCTTACTTTCATCTCTACCGCACGAGTCGAATAACGCGTCGCTCCAGTGAGCTCGGCAATGTGTTGCGCGCGCAGCTGGTGGCGGTCGGCAGCTTCGTGGTGCTCACTTGGGTGGTCACGGAATATCGCTTCAGCCGCGTGGTGATTGGTTACTTTGGCATTCTCTCGGGTGCCTACCTGCTCGCCACGCGCCTATTTCTGCGCAACTTTCTGCGTCGCCTGATCGCCAGTGGAATGAACACCCGCTCAGTGGTGATCGTGGGCACGGGGGCCTCGGCCCTGGCGCTTTTTGATCGCATGCGCCGGATGCCGGAGCTGGGCATTCGGGTGCGCGGATTTTTTACGGCGGGTGCGCAGTCGGAGGCCGTGTTGCCGGCCCCGCGCCTGGGGAGCTATCGCGAGGTGGCCGCTGTTTGCGAGAAAATGGGAGACGTGGAGGAAGTGGTGATCGCGCTTCCCCGAGGGGACGCCAAAGAAGAAGAGGCTATCCTCGATTCCCTGGCCGAATCGGTGATGAGCCTCCATCTCGTGCCCGATGTCTACGACTATATTGTGGTGGGCTGCACGGTGGAAGATTTCGACCAGATGCCACTCCTCTCGCTCAATGAAACACCGATCGATCCGCTCGGAGCTCTTTGGAAAAGGCTTTTTGATCTTTTGGGCGCCGGGGCCGCGCTAGTCTTGCTTTCGCCCCTTTATTTTTTGCTGGCGTTGCTCGTGAAGGCCACGAGCCGTGGTCCGATCCTCTATGGACAAAAACGAATGAGCGTGGACGGCAGCACTTTCCAGATGTGGAAGTTTCGTTCGATGCGCGTGGACGCCGAAAAGGAAACTGGCGCCGTCTGGGCCAAAAAGAATGACGATAGGCGCACGCCCATTGGTTCTTTCCTGCGCTCGACGAGCCTCGACGAACTGCCGCAGTTCTGGAATGTTTTGGTGGGGCAGATGTCGCTAGTGGGGCCACGGCCGGAGCGGCCTGAGTTCGTCCACCAGTTCCGCAACCACGTGCCTAAGTATATGCTTCGGCATAAGGTAAAAGCCGGGATCACGGGCTGGGCCCAAGTGAATGGCTGGCGGGGCGACACCAGCTTAGAGAAACGCATTGAGCACGATCTGTATTATATTCGGAACTGGAATCTAGCCTTTGACATCAAGATCTTGTTTTTGACCGTGGTGAGAGGGTTCGTGCACAAAAATGCCTATTAAGAGAATAGCCATCAAGCTCCTGGCAAGAATCGGCGTGAAGCTGCCCTGGACATTTTATCGCTACATCCTGAGCGAGGTGCTGAAGCCATTTTTCGGAGCTGCCGTTTTTTTTCTCTTCGTGCTCCTGATGTTCCAGATCATTCGCCTCGCCGATCTGCTCGTCTCCCATAATGTCTCGGGCTATACCGTCATTTCCCTCATGGCCTACCTCTCGCTCACGCTTTTTCCGGTGATCTTGCCCATCGCCTTTTTGTTAGCCATTTTGCTGGGGCTGGGGCGCCTTTCGGCCGATAGTGAAGTCCTCGCTATGCGTGCGGCAGGTTTGTCGATCTATTCCGTGCTGACGCCGATTTTTTCGCTTGGAGCTTTCCTCACCTTAGTAGCGATCTTCTGTAATTTTTATTTTGTGCCTTACGGCAGCCGAATGTTCCGCTATGAGCTTTTTCGCATCAGCAACACCAAGGCGATCGCCACCATTCATGCCGGCACCTTCAACGAGGGTTTTTTTAATCTCGTGCTCTATGCCGATGCCGTGGACTCGAAGAAAAACACCATGCAGAAAGTGCTGATCTACGACGAGCGCAAAGAGGGCACTCCGGTGACCGTGGTGGCGCATCATGGCCGCATCTTGAACAATCTTCAAGACAGCAATGGCATCCCTGGCCTAGTGCTTCGCCTATTCGAGGGTAGCGTGCACCGCGGGGAGCCAGCCAGGGAAGTGTACGAGAAAACAAATTTTGATGTATATGATATTTTTCTGCGGTTAGAGCAAGTGAAGGTTATCGGAGTGGACGTGCCAAAGACGATGGACATCACGGTGCTGAAAGCGCGCTTGGATCAGTTGGAGGGCTATTTCAAAAGAGGCACCAAGTGGGAGGAGTTTAGTCAGAACGAGAAATTCGACTACATCAATTTCGGCGTGGAATATTGGAAGCGTTTCGCGCTTTCTTTTTCTTGCCTGATTTTCGCTCTCCTCGGAGTGGCTTTTGGAGTGGTGCGCACTCGCACCGTGCGATCGAATTCTTTTTTAATCTGCCTCGGAGTGCTCCTGCTCTATTGGGCGCTCTATTCACTGGGGCATAATTTTGCCAGCGACGGGAAGATCCCGGCCTTTATCGGAATGTGGGCTTCTAATTTTGTTTTGTTGATCATTGCTGTTTTCACACTTCGCCGCGTAGCCCGCTAGTAGCGACCTTCTTCGCGAGTTCTGACATTCCAGAAAAATATAATTCCCGTGTTTTTCGTCGAGGCGCTTCCACTTTTTTCACCAACAAAAAGCACAATAGTCCAGAGACGGCCGGTAAATGCGGCTCAACAGAAATCTAACAATAAATCCTATGGATCTTTCGCTCGGAAAAGTCTCAGGATTGTGGATAAGACCGCGGAGAAAATAAAAAAGATAGTGATTTCAATGGGTTGAAAATGTTGATAACTTTCGGTTTTCTGTGGATAAGACTCCAACCGAGAGGACTGTCAAGCGGTAGTTAGAATGTCAGGAGATGTTTTTATTGCGCTGTATTACTGGTTTTTTGTGGTGCCGGTTCCCTCAGCGCGCTCTGCGTCAGTCGCGGGCTTCGTCTGGAACTGCGGAAAGAGGGGCAAGGGATGGTTGGCCGATTCCGAAGCCGGTAGGACCACGCTTTTGGCTTTGTCGGCGGTAATTAGGGAGCCCGCGTCTTGGCCATTCATGGTGCCCTTGAGGGCGCCTAAGTTGCCGGAGAAGATTTTGATCACCTTGTCGGCGCGAAGCATCATGGCCTTCCCTTCGCGAAGGGTTAGGTCTCGCACTTCATCGGCGTCGGTTTGGAAGCGCAGCCAAACATCCTCTTCCGCCTTGAGCAGCAAGTTATAGGTTTTTTTCTCGTCCTTGGGTGGGGCTACCACCACAGGGGCGGAGGCCACGGTAGTGGCATCGGGCTTGGGTTCCGTGGTGGTGGCGGCGGGCTTAGTGGCCGCAGGAGCGGGAGTGCCCGGGGCCGGAGCCGCAGGAGTGGGCTGCGAGAGAGAGGGAGAAGGTGCGGCGGTTGGGGCGGCCACGGGAAGAACGGGTCTGGCGGAAGCTTTTTCAATTTGCTCGGCCGTCTGAGCCAGGCGTTTGTTGCGCTCCCGTTTGTGTTTGAGGAAGAAATAGGCGGCGGAGACCGAAAGCATGGTGAAGAAGAGCACAATCACCAGCACCAGGCGGCGCTTTTCCTGGTAGCGCTCCCGTACATAGAGGTAGTGCGAGCGAATGGTGTTCTTCTTGGGGTCGGGAGCGGTAGCTAGGTGATGCTGGTAACGCAGAAGTAAGTCTTGGGTGTCCATGCGCACGTACTTGGCATAGGCCTGGAGATAGCCGCGGACAAAGGTGGGGGCCGGAAGGGCGGTATGATCGTCCTCTTCGAGAGCGCGCAGCATTTTGAGGCTGATGCGTGTGGCATAGGCCACCTGCTCGATGGAGACGTTGCGGTCTTCCCGCATTTTTTTGATATAAGTACCGAGGCTATCGTTGGTTTCTTGCATGGATAAAATCTAAGGCCGGGGGCCCTCTCCTCAACGGATCATATTTAAGCTAATTTCGGCTTTTTTTGCCCACTCTGACTGGGGGAAGAGCCGGATGATTTCTAAAAACTTGGATTTGGCCTGAGCGCTGTCTTTGTTCTTAAGATAAACCGTGCCCAGCTCATAGTGGGCCTGGGGGTTGTGGTAGCAAGTGCCGCTCACTGCTTTTTTCATCGAAGCTGCAGCTTCCGAGAACTCACCCCGATCTCGTTGCAGATGACCGAGCTTGAGCCAAGCGGGGCAGAAGGCTTCGCTTGCTTTGACGGCGAGCTTGAGCTCTTGCTCCGCCAGTAAATTGCGTTTCTGCGCGAGGTAATTTAGGGCCAAATTGTAATGCGCTTGATGAGCGTTTGCGTAGGTGAGGTCTTTGAGCACGAGTTTCAGGTTGCGCTCGGCTTCGGCGAACCGACGTTGGCGAATATATAGAGAGCCTAAATTGAGGCGCGCGTCTCCATGGGAGGGATCAATCGCGATGGCTTTTTTCCAGCACTCTTCCGCTTGCTCGAAGTTTTCCTTTCCCGCATAGGCCAAGCCGAGGTTGTTCCAAGCTTCGGGAGATTTCGGCGTGAGTTTGACCGCGTTCAGTAGAGCGGAAAGAGCCGACGTATAATCCCCGGAATAGAGGGCCTCGGTGCCGGCGGAGAGGTAGATTTCGCTTTTCTTCTCATCAAGTTCGGCTTTTTTTGTTGAGCTCGAGCTGCACCCCTGCGGGAAGAGGAGGCAGAAGACGCAGAGCGCCAAAAATTGTTTCATAAAGGAATCGTAATGGATTATAGGGACTTGATCAACCTTTTCTCAAGGCCTGGACTTTGCGCTCAATGCTGGAGGCTTTCTCTTCGGCGCGAATGTCTTTGTACTTGCGGGAGAGGCTCTTGAGCTTCTTCACCGTCTGGCGAAGCTCGCCCTGCATGGGTTTTTCCACACCGCTGAATTTCACGCCCACGCCCTTGGGGTGAGTCACGCCCGACTCTGTCCGCCACACCACGCGTCCGGTGCAGAGGAATTTCTGGTCAAAGAGGGAAAACTTGATGTGAAGCTCTTGGTCCACCTTGAGGGGATCCTTTGTCTTTATGAAGCAGCCCGAAGCGCTGATGTCCATGATCTCGCCGCGATAAAAGTGATCGGCAGCGGTCATCTCGGCGGGCACCGAAATTTTGTAGCGAGGGTCGCTCTCCCACCAAGCAATTTTGGGGCTGAAGTAGGGCACACGCAGCTCGAACTTCACGATCCAGAGCATGAAGAGGATGCAGACGCTGGCGAAGGTGAGCGGGAATTCTACGACGTGGTTTTCAGCGTAGCGGTACGCCACATAGAATTGTTCCGCGAGCATAAGGACGGAGTGGAAGACATAGAAGTGCCAGGCATAGGGGCGCATGCGGTAGAGGGCGAAGCCGGTGAAGATCGCGAGGATGGCATGAGCGATGTGCGCAAAAGAGAAAAACATCGAGACAATGCGCGTGCCGGGAAGGTTGTAGAGCGCGCCCATGAGCAGGGCGTAGGTCACGGGAAAGGACCAAAGCAAATAAGCGATGAGGGTGATGAGGCGAGGATTGCGGGCTTCGGACATGTCTACTCTTCGGAGGGTTGGGGGTGGCGTATGAGTATAAACATAGTGCAGCAATTAGGGAAAGGAGAGAGTGAGGCGAAGCGAGGATTCCGGTAGCGGATAGTGACGAGAACTTGCGGAGAGGGGCGCTATTGCCGAGGCGGGGAGAGGCTATTTGGTTGATTTCTCTTTCCTTGGTGCTGCATAAGAGGAAAGAGGAGATTGCGGATGATTGCTTGGTATCTGATTTTCGGTGCGCTGGCCTTTTTCATGGTGATTCTACCCCTGGTGGTGGCTTACAGGATTTATCGCGGGGGCCACCGGCTTTCGGCTATGCTCCAGGTGGCGGTGCTGATTTTAGCTATGGCCGTTGTTTTTCTTGCTAGCGACTTTTTGCCCGTTTCCGGCAGGCTGGTGGTGGCGGTAGCCTATCTGGTTTTGTTGGGGCTCTTGCTGGGCATTGTCTACAAGCGTCCCGACTGGCGCCTCTTCGACCGTTTCTTTTTGTTGCGGCTAGATGCCTACTCGGCCGGCTACATTGCCGGCGTATTGGGTGCGAATTCTATGAGCCTAACGGTCGGCGGCCTCGCCAACGAAGCGATCGGAGCCATTCTTGGGGTGAGTCTGGCGATAGCGAGCGAGATTTTTCTGCAACTAGTGAGCAGGCGCCACCGCTCTGCGCAGCAGAAATCACGAGCCTAAGCATCGTCGCTCTTTCGACATCTTCACCTAAGCCACTGTAATTATTGAAGGATTTACAGG
>JAKFYM010000120.1 GCA_021730855.1 Bdellovibrionales bacterium | reverse complement strand
GGACAGGTCGGAGTTTCTGGGCGTGTTCACTCGGAAGCTCTCAAGAATACCGTTTGGCAGACACTTACGCGTTTTATCGGAGCCTATGCAGAAGGTTCCATGCAACGCGGAGCTTTGGGTGGAAATCCTGGTGGTGACGACAACGGATGGAAGAACGCCGTCGCGGAAACGGCGAAAGATCGCGCTGAAAATTGGGCGAGCGATCTGAAAAAGGAAAAACGCTGGATTGAGGTGTCGAATCAAACAGAGTTCTACGCGGTTTTAACCTCTAATTTTGCGTTCCGTGATCCTGGTACTTCTTATGGCAGATAAGCCTAACAACCCCCAGATCAGTGATGAAACACTGATCTGGGGCTGCGCTCTATTATTCGGGCTGCTCATTCTAACAAAGGCTTATGAGTTTCTGAATGTCTGGAGTAGGAAGCCGCAGAATCAGCTAGTTCTTTTGATCGTGATCATTTTCCTATTTACTCCGGTGTTCTATTGGGTTGCGAGGAAACGTGAAGCTACTTTCAAAAAGCGTGAACAAGAAAAGGCAGTCATTGGTAAAGCCGAGGGTTCTGTATTTTGTGGATTGACGGATGAAAAAGAAGAAGTCCACATAAAAACTCGTCAACGTGCCATGCACACCCAAGTGATCGGGACCACGAATGCGGGAAAAACCGAGTCTGTCATCCTGCCTTGGGCGATTCAAGACATCGAGCAAGGACGAGGTCTGATCCTGATAGATGGAAAGTCAGATCGGAGTCTTCTTGATAAACTTTGGTCTTACACCGTGAAACATGGGCGGCAAAAAGACTTCCGACTATTTTCACTCAGTAGCCTCGATGAGTCGCATCAGTTCAATCCTCTTCTCGGTGGAAGTCCTGAAGAGGTATCCGAGCGTGTGTTCAATTCCTTCGAGTTTGAGAACGAATACTACCGGAGCATTCAATTTGAAATCTTCGCTCAAGTAATGAGGATTTTTTCGGAGGGCAATGAGATACCTACTTTTCTAAAAATTTCTGAGGCGATCTCGTTTCCGAACAAGCTCAAAGCACTAGCTGAAAAATCGCAGAATCAGGGACTTAAGAACTGGGCAAAGCACTATGCGAGCCTTCCCGCGACTGAAATCGCGCAACGGACAAGCGGCCTAACGGCGGCGCTCAGTCACTTCGCCTTTGGGAAAACTTCAGCTCTTTTCAACACCGAGGAGCCAAACATAAATTTGGACAGCGCTTTGAAAGAGAACTTGATCGTATATTTCCAGCTTCCAGTGATGCTTTCCCCATTCCTTGGAAAAGCATCTGGAAAAATGATTCTGCAATCCCTTCAGAGTGCGGTAGCCAACCGTCATCGTGGCGAGGATAGAAATCCTCGGTTTTACTCGGTCTTTTTGGATGATTTTTCTGAGTATCTTTACCCAGGTTTCGTAACAATTCTGAATAAATCCAGAAGTGCAAATGTGGGTATTGTGTTTGCGCATCAAGCGTTGGGCGACATCAAAACGATGGGCGATGCGATCGCCAATTCAATTTTGACCAATGCGAATATCAAGGTCTTCATGCGTGGCAACGATCCTGAGTCGGCGGAATACTTCTCGAAAGTGATCGGCACGATCAAAAGCATCAAATACACCTCTCGCACAAAGCGAGGTGTTTTGCAGCAAGAAGACACTGGCGATGCTTCGGCTCGTGAAGTGGATGAGTTCATCGTTCACCCAAACCGATTTAAGAACGAGCTTGGAGTGGGACAAGCAGTGATGGTGATTCCACATGAAGCTGGCAGTCGAACACTTAGCATTAAGTTTAATAAATTTGATGATCTTAGTTCTGAGCCATTTCCAAAGGTTGAAAAAACGGTTTCAGGAGGACTTGCTGATTTGCCTGAAACTGAAAAACCCAAGATTCTTGGAGGTATAAATGCAGCGTAAAGAAAGAATGAATTTGTTTTATATGGCCGCGATATATTTAGCGGCTTTCGTATTAGCAACAGGATGTGCCACACAAAATAAGAGCGCTGGGCTTGGAGGGCTAATCGGAGCCACTGGCGGTGCGGCCCTGGGTGGGATCGTTGATCCGGGAAAAAATGGAGAATACCGAACTCGCAACGTCGTGATTGGTGCCACGATTGGAGGAATGACCGGACTTGTCGCGGGTTCTGCTCTACACCAGGAAATCAAAGAGCGAGAAGCCAAGGCTTACGCAAATGGGCGGACATCTGCTCCTCGTCAAGCAACGGGAGCAATGCCGTCATTGCGAGAAGCAAAAGTTGAGTCTCGGTGGATCGAAGGCCGCGTGGTTGGAAACCGATATATCGAAGGTCACTTTGAGTACATCATTTCCGAGCCGACGAGATGGGACGCGCAGTGAAGCCCCGTGCCGTTCCTTTGCGCGAAATTCTATTTGCGGCGAAGACAGGTTTCCTGAGCAAACCACTCTGGCACGAGTTTTTTGCTCAACGCTCGCGGGCTCAAAATGCTCGAATCTGGAATAACTTGATGGACCAGGGATATTTTCGTAGCCATCCATCGAAGATGCTTCGCAATGTTCTGGTGCTAGCACCGAAGGCTCTGGAGGTACTTCAGAAGCAAGGGCTTGTGGCAGTCACGCATCCGCATATCAGTCTTTTTGACCACGATGAGAAGGTCGCAAGAATTGCGCTTTGTCTGGAGAAAGCCTCGGTCGTGAATGATTTCACGACCGAGGCAGAACTTAAGAAGAAGTTCATGCTGTGGATGAAGACCGCACCCGAAGGCAAAAGCACTAAATTTCCGGACCTGATTCTTGATCTTCGCGGGACTGGACAGTTTCAAAGAGTTGCCATCGAAGTTGAGCAATCTTTGAAGAGTCTTGAGCGTTACAAGTCCGTCATGAATAGCTATGCGAACGCCAAGACGATTCAAGCGGTCATCTTTATTTCAGACCAGCAAACCATCTTCAATCGGATCGGTCGCGCTATGACAGCGGTTCATTATCCTTCTTGGGAGCGTCCTGTTGGATTCGGACTGATGAATGAATGGTTGAAGTCGCCTGATACAGCGAACATCCATCTCAGTCGCGGAGTCGCTTCTATCCGGCAATGGACAAGCCTTGCGAAAGAAAATCTTAGTCTGAATAAGTGATACGGTAAGTGAGAAACGCATCTCGTTTTGGCAAGAAAATTTTGAAAGCAAAATTCTGAGAAATCCATTTTGCAAACAACGACTTACCCACCCCCGAAACCTATCGGTCTGCCCCTGATCGACTCAAGACCCCTCCCACCCAACGAGTACATTGGTTGAAAGGGGTCTTGAGTCTGGGTCAGATAAATTTCGGGGGTGGGTAAGTCTGAAAGGATTAGGTATGAAGAATTTAAATATTAAAGAAGGGGAAGAAATGCACACGGCCAGGGGTGTCTCTGGAGATCAGGATGTAAAAGCTGATTTGTCGATATATGAAGAGGTTCCTGTTTCTAGTCGTAGGGGCCGTAAAGGGCGCTCAGTCGCCGCGCAGCTTGTCGGTGAACCTGACAGTTCACCGATGGAGGCCAGTGAATCCAGCGAAGCTCAGGGCATTAGCCGAGTCATCATTTCGCAAGAATCCAGCCGATGCCTCGATGATTTGGCCTCCAGGGTGAATACGGGATTCGAGGCCGGGAAAGTAACGCGGCCTCAAATTCTAAATTGGGTTCTCCGACGTTTCGCCGAAACTGCCGGAGAGTCCGAAATTCAAGAAGTTCGCGCCGCGCACTTTGACAGGATCGCTTATTTAGAAGCCCTATTGAAGCGAGCTAAGGAAACAGGCGTTTTGCCTCCTGAACTGGCTGCGCTCGCTCAACCGCCGTGCGGTTCGACGCACGTTTCAAAGAAAAATAAGAAGCCATTGACAAGGAATGCTATCATTGATGATACTATCAATGATAGTGAATTGGCATCTTAGTAAGGAAGAAGAATGCGAAATGGCGAAATAGAAAGACTTAGGGAGCGGCTTGAATTGGATCGTCACGAATTTGCTAAATTTTTGGGGCTGTCTAGTTATGGAAGTATGATGAACATTGAAAATGGTGTTCGCAATCCAAGCCGCCTAGCCATGAAGGTTCTTCGTTACACCGCCTCACTTTCAAAGAAAGAGGCTTTGGCATTTATTGAGGAGCTGAATCGCCATGAACCGAAATAAGTTCTGGCAAACTAGCAAGGAAACAAATGGCACCCAAACCAGGGAAATCTGGCAAATTTGCCAGCTTCGACCAGTTGAGTGTTCAGTTGATTCCGGTCACAGATCAAGCTGCGAACGATCCTGCAAGGCTGGATGAAATTGCCAGTCTTGTTTCCCAGATCATCCTCCTGGGAAAAACGCGCAAGCGAGTGAACCGGATAAGAAAGGAAGAAAAAGATGTCGCATAAAATTGGTGCTTACGTTCGAGTGTCCACGGAAGAGCAGGCTCAGGTCATTGATGGATCACTCGAAAGCCAGCAATATCGTTTGAAGAATTTCGTCGCGTCTAAGAATCTTCAAGAAAAAGGATGGGGAAAGGTCGTCGATACTTATATTGATGACGGATTTTCAGCAAAAGATACACGCCGTCCTGCATATCAACGGATGCTTCGTGATATTCGCGCGGGTAAAATCAATTTGATTCTTGTATCCGATTTGTCGCGGCTCTCGCGCAATATCTCAGATTTTTGTGGATTACTTGAGGATCTGGAAGCGCACAAAGCTAAGTTTTTGTCCGTCAAAGAGCAATTTGATACGAGTACACCTGTCGGCGAAATGATGATCTATAATATGATTAACTTGGCACAGTTTGAGCGCAAGCAAACGTCCGAACGTGTGTCGATGAACTTCAATTCTCGTGCAATGCGCGGGCTTTTGAACGGCGGCAATGCGATTCTTGGATTTGATAAAGATCCTGAGAATTCTGGAAAACTTGTGGTCAATAAAGCTGAAGCTCCTGGCGTAAGAAAAGCTTTCTCACTGTACTTGGAAACTGGGAGTCTTCAGACGACGGCAGTAAAGCTAAATGCCACAAGCATTAGCCCCAAAGTTGGAAAAGGCCGCAAGGCTCGCCATGCGGCGGAAGGACGATGGACCGTAAGCTCTGTAAGAAACCTTCTTACAAACTTGGCCTACGTTGGCAAGCGAGAGGTTAATAAGAAGCACAAAGATGAACCGCAAGAAACTTTGAAACCTTGGCATCGTTACCAAGTCGTAAAGGCTTCGTGGACTGGTATCGTTGAAGAGAAGGATTTTATAGCGGCACAAAAGTTAATCGAAGAAAACTGGAGAAAAGAAAGAAGCCGTATCGCTGATGGTGAACGTCGCTTCTTCCCACTGTCTGGCGTTCTTCGTTGCGGTGACTGCGGTAGAGCCTTGATCGGCCAAGCATCTCACGGCAGAAATGAAGTGCATCGTTACTATGGGCACAAACTGGTGGTTGGTGAAACCATCAACTGTAAAACCAAACGCCTTCGCGCGGACGAAGTAGAGACAATCACAATCGCCCATTTGACAGAAATTTTATTTCGTGGCGGTCACTTTGACTATGTGGAAACGAATCTGCGTAAATCTATTGGTGCCGAAGGAAGCGATTTGGTGGCCGAACGTGATCGCGTTCAACGTGAGATCGTCGGAGTCGAAAGCGAAATTGATGGGGCGATGAAGCTCATGGATCAGGTTTCCAAAAACCCTGACGTTATCAATCTCGTACACGAGAAACTTGAGAAGCTGGCTGCAAAGAAAAAGCTACTCATTACTGACCGCGAAGCTCTGGTACTGAAAATTGAGGAAATCAATGATGCGAAGGCTGGCCGCTCTGTCATAGAGTCCAATGCCCAAGAATTTAAGAAGGGTTGGTCGAAAGCCAGCCAAGCAATGAAACGTCGTCTTTTACGCCGTCTCGTGGATAGCCTTATATACACACGCGAAGGGCTTTACGCCTACTATGTGACTGCTAAAGAGCAGATCACTGTTCAACCAATCTCATCCAAAAAGATGGCCTCGGAGGAAAACTCCGAGGCCATGTCTAACAATATCTATTCCATAAAAAAGAACCCCAGGTATCCATCCCGCATTTCTGTGGACGGTGGTGTACCTAGGGTTGGTATTGGTGGACGCGAACGGGATCGAACCGATGACCCCCACAATGCCATTGTGGTGCTCTACCAGCTGAGCTACGCGCCCTCCGTCTAGCAGAAGCCAGCATTATTGCCATACGCATTGGGCATTTGCAAGCTGGCCTGGCGTCGCTATAGTGCCTCTACATGATTGCGGAAATGGGGACGAAAAAATTGCTGGTGGTCACTGGCAAAGGGGGGGCGGGAAAATCGCTGCTTGCTTTGGCGCTGGCCCATCGCCTGGCGCTTGGGGGGAAAAAAATCTGGCTGGTGGAGATTGGGCGCAAGCGCGACAAAGACTTTACGCGCCTCCCGGAGCTCCTAGAATGCACGCGCCTTAGCCATAAGCCCGAGCTCGTCACACTGCCCCATACGCAGGTGGAGATCTACGCCAGCGTGCTCAATCCCACGCTCTCGCTTGCGGAATATGTGGACCTGAAACTCCCCACCGCCGGCCTGGCCGGAGTGCTGCTCAACAACCGCATCACGGCCTCGCTCCTGGAGGTGGTGCCCGGGCTTCCTGACCTCGTCACCCTAGGAAAGCTTTGGCATAGCGTCACGCGCCCGCAGAAATCCTTTGCCCCTGATCTCATCGTGCTCGATGCTCCCGCCACCGGCCATGCGCTCGCGCTCCTGCGCGCCCCCGCGAATTTCCGCAAGATCACCAAAGTGGGCCCGATCTTCCGGGATGCCTCGCTCATGGTGGAGTTCCTCGGAGATCCCAAACGCACCGGGCTTGTGCTCACCACCATCCCGGAAGAAATGTCGGTGCAAGAAACTCTTGAGCTGGAAAAAAATCTGGCCAAAGATTTTCCCCCGCCCTTTGTCCTCGTCAACAAATGCTTTCCTGCACTGCCCGCTCTAAAAGAAGACGAAAAAAATACCCTTCCCTGGAAAGCCTATCGCTATACGCGCGCGCGCCATGCTCGGGAAAAGGAGGCGGTCTCCGATCTAAAAAAATCGCAAAGCATTCCCTTTTTCTTCCCCGTCCCCCACTCGCCCCCGCTTTTCCTGCAGATCTCCGAGGCCCTCGCATGAGCCGACTGCACCCACTCTTTGCTAAAAAAATGCTCCTCTGCTGCGGCACCGGGGGCGTGGGGAAAACCACCACCGCCGCGGCCCTCGCCCTCAAAGCCGCCGTGGCGGGAAAACGCGTGGGCCTCATCACCATCGATCCCGCCCGCCGCCTCGC
>JAKFYM010000051.1 GCA_021730855.1 Bdellovibrionales bacterium | reverse complement strand
AAACGATCATAGAAACCCTTGCCATAGCCAAGGCGTCCGCCCTGTTCGTCAAAGGCGAGGAGAGGGATGAAGGCGGCTTGGATGTCTTTTTTCTCCACGAGGGTGTGCTCCGGGCTTGGTTCGAGGATACCAAAAGGCCCAGGCACGAATTTCCCATCGCTGACCCAGCGAAATTCCATAGTCCCTTCTTGGTCCAGCACCTTCGGAAACACAAATCGATAGGGACTCGGGAAGATTTCCTCGAGACTAGCCTCGCGGGGGCGGGCTTTGTAGGCAGCGATGGTGGACTGAGGCGGAAGCTGCGCTAGCAGTTGGCGCAAGGGAGCGGCGAGGGCTTGGTTCCAGGCGGAAAATTGCGCGAGGGAAAAGGAATCCTGCCGCTGCCGAAACTGCTTTCGCTGCGCGGCCTTGGACATTTTAGACGGGAAACTCGCGCTCCAGTTGCGCCAAGAGGGCGCGAGAGCGCTGACGCACCTCGCCTTTAAGGGTGCCTAGTTCGCCCTGCGCGGCCATCATGTCTTCGGCGAGGGTCATTGCCAGGAGCAGCAAAACCTGATGCGAGATCGGTTGGCCAAAGGGAAGAATCTCCCCCAAGCGCTCATTCACCGTCTCGGCCACGGATTGCACATGTTCGGGATCGCGGTCGGTACGCAGAGAAAGACGCTGCTGGCCCACCACCACTTCTACGGATTTTTTCTGCGTCATATTCTGACGATAAGGGCACCATGGAATGCTGTCAAGCCGCGAAGATCATTTACAAAAGCAAAACCATCGAGTAGTTTCTGGGCCTTCAGTGTTCAGGAGTAGCTCAGTTGGTAGAGCAAGTGACTGTTAATCACTGGGTCCCCGGTTCGAGTCCGGGCTCCTGAGCCAAATAAAAAAGCTCGTCGCGACAGCGGCGGGCTTTTTTATTTCGGACTCAGTAGTCCGAGGTCACGAGAACCGGCCCCGCAAGGGGCACCGGTTCGACAATTTGGCCATGATGGCCAAATTGCACGGAGCGAAGCGCAGCGCAGCGGCCCGCAAGGGCCGAGTCGCAGGAGGCGACGAGTGTATCCGGGCTCCTGAGCCAAATAAAAATACTATCATCTCCGCTACCCATCCCTGCTCTCCACCCGCCATAACGGAAATACCCGAACTATTGGGCGCAACGTGTTAAGGTGCCACTATGCTTGGCATCAACTCGAATCGCCTTAGGGAAAAAAGACAAGAGATCATCGCATTGTGGGAGGAACGCTCGCTCAAAGAAGTTCCTTCCGCCGTGACAGCCGAATCCTTGGCGCTCCGAGATTCACTGCCAATATACCTAAACCATTTGAGTGATGCCCTCGCAACCAATCGAAAAATGGACGTAACTTCTGTCCTCGCCCATAACACCGAAGCCATTCGCATTGGAAAGCTGCTCGGCGCAGACAATACGAGCTACGTCCTGACCGAAGTGATCTTCGAGTATCATATTTTGCGAGAAGTTATTTTTCAGGTCCTTGAGGTTGAGGGCCCTTTAGATCCACCACAACGCGATATTATCTACGACTCTATCGAGAAGGCCGTTAACGATGCCGCGGTGAAATTCTCGGAAGTCCATTCCGCGATTCAACAGAAGTTTATTGACACCCTCACTCATGACCTCAAAACGCCGCTGACATCCGCGAAAATAGGAGCCCAGATCATTTTACGTCGGTCAGACAAGCCTGAAGCCTGCATTAAGTCGGCAAAGAATATTATCAGCAGCCTGAATCGTCTTGAATCTATGATCCATGACCTTCTCGACGCGAGCAGGGTTCGCGCTGGGGAAACGCTATCGCTTCCATTTGTGCAATGTGATTTAGAGGCTGTTATCCATGAAGTAGTGAATGAAATGTCGATCATTTACGGCAATCGCTTCACGGTGGATTCTAAAGAAGCAATCGAAGGCAAGTGGAGCAGCGATGGATTGAGGCGTGCCACTGAAAATCTGATCGGAAACGCAGTGAAGTATGGCGACAGCCAAACGCCCATCACGATTTCGCTACGCCCTGGAAAAACAAATGTCGAACTAGCCGTGCACAACCATGGCCCGACCATTCCGGAACAAGACGTACCTATCTTATTTGAGCACTATGGAAGATCGAAAAGTGGCGCGCAGAGCACCCAGGTGGGTTGGGGCCTCGGCTTAACGCTAGTTCGTGGTGTGGTGGATGCGCATAAAGGACAGATAAGAGTGGAAAGTGCGGAAGGGAAAGGGACAAGCTTTATCCTGCAGCTGCCTTACGCAAAAGATCCGGCACTTGATAGAACAAATTGCGCTCAAATACCTGTATTTAGCCACTCACCCTGAAAAGCTCCCTTTTTTCGTATTTCAGCCCCCATCTTTCTGCTACAAATGCCGCCAAGGTGGCTAAAAGAATTTTTATTTGGATTGGTTCAGCTTTGTATTGTGCCACGGCGGCGGCGGGAGCCTTGCCTCCGGAATTCAGGGCCCTTTTGCAGGAATTTTCTCCCGCCCCTAAGAGCCTCTTTATCGCCGAAAGCTGTGAATCTTACCCCACAAATCTTCCCATTGGCGGTGCCGCCCAATTAGAGCAGGACTTTGTCCAAGGCCTAGAGACGGGCTTCCGCTGCCTGCTCGGATTGTCGGATATGGGTCCCCTAGGCGCGGCGCATGTGGAACAGGCCTATGTACTAAAATTTGTCTTGGAGCAATTCCGGCCCCTGCGGGTCTCTTGTGGCTTTCACAGCCAGTTTTGGAATGCCCTATCCACGGCTCCAGGCGTGCCGATGACCTATTTGACCGGCAAGCCTCAGTACCCGGAGATTCAGCTGTATCTCCAAAATATTCACGCCAACCAAAGGGGCGAGCTTCCGGCCCTGCTTTTCCACGAAATGCTGCATTGGACGGGATTGACCCACCCCTCAGGCTCTATGCGCTCCCATAAACCAGATTTGGTCAATCTATATGAAATGTGCTGCTTTGGCTCCAAGGACATCTATGGCCGTAGATCCTTAGCCATGGAGCGAGCCCGTACGCAAGCGTGTGGATTTCTCAAGAGTACGCACAAAGGTACCTGGGGGGAGCAAGAAACTTTATTGGTAGACCAAATCCTGGAAGTTTATAAACTTTTTTGATCTCCGCACTCTTTCGCTGGGCTTTCGATGCGATTGCAGCATCACCTACGCAGAACTCTTACTTTTGCTCTCTATGAATTTTGCGTAGGCATAGAATGCCAAAAGCAGAAGAGCAGGCACAAGCACCGCCACTAACTTTAGCCTTTCGCTCCCGCGTCTTAGGTCAACAATCCCACTCCAATAATAATGCCAAAGCCCCTCATCCGGGGGAGCTAGGATCGATCCCGTGGCCACTAGCACACGAAACACCAACGCCACTCCAAGGCCCAGCCATAAGAGGTACTTTGTGGGAGTAGAAAAATAATTCCAAGACAGGCTAAGAAAAAAAGCCAGCAATGGAAGGCTGAGCGAAAGGTAACGAGGCCCTGGGCTTCCGCCTCCTTGCCATAAGGGAAAACAAGCATTGAGGTACAACAATCCAAGAAACGAAAGTACGGAAGCAAGAATATAGGGCGCATAGATGGAAGTCTTTTTCCAAACCACCAATAGAGCGGGAACAGCCACTAACACCCAGGGCTGAGTCCAGAGCAGGCCTCGTTCCGTCCCAAACAAAAGCCGCAACAAAACCAAGGGATCAGGAAAAAAAGCAAAAATGCGAAAGAGGCCCGAATGAGATGCCTGTGCCACCTCAAATGCCGGCCCCTCCTGTGAAATCGGTAGGGCAAAGGGAGAGCCGAAAAAATGAGTGTGGTACCAAACCCAAAGAGCCCCCGGTAGCAGTCCACCGAGCAGGAACCACCCCATGCTCCTCGCGCTCCACTGGTCGCGCTTGGTCCATACTAGGCAACCCAAAAATAGGATGATCACGAAGGCCGCGGGATAGTCGGTGAGCACGGCAAATCCCAGGAAAAGCGCAGAGCGAAAATGGGATTTACGAAAATGAAAGAGCAGTCCGGCCATGAGTAGCAAGACGGCAAGGCCATGGCCAAAATAAGAATTCAGAAAAAGCGCCGCCGTATTCCCAAAAAGAAAAGCCAGAAGGAAAAAAACCTGCCCCGCCACGGGCACCTGCGCCGCAAGTAAAAAGTGCATCAGAGCGTACACAAGCAAAACACAAGGCAATACCTGCAGAAAAAAAGAGGTGGCTGTTTTGCGAAAATAGTCGGGAGTGCCTGGATTGGGACTCGCGCGCATTTGATCCGTAATCCTCGCGGCGCGATCAATCAAGAGGTAAGGTAGTGCCGCCAGGAGCACTCCTCCCGGAGCCTTATTGGAATAAACGTGGCCGTCTTTTGAACTTCTCGACCAATCTAAGGTCTCGTTCACGTAGGGATCGATTGCGAAAGAGCCCTGCTGAGAAATGGCATGCAGGGTCAAGAAGCGGGAATGGGCATTCATCCCCCCGTCCTGGGTGGACACAAAATTGATCCAGACAAAAAGAATCACGGAAAAAAGAAGGGCACGTGCGGGCATAGAGGCTCTCGGGTTTTGAAAAACGTAACAATTTTTCGGAAAAAAAACGAGGCGAAGATAGAAACCGGATCTCAGATCTAGCCAAAGCTGACATAAGAAACGCGACAGCACCGTCGTGTCCGCTCCTCTTTTCGCAGGAATCCACTCGCCAGCCTTGGCCCCAGCTTTGCTCTGCTTTTTTCCAAAAGGAGAACCCATGAAAAAACGACTATTTTTTCTCGCCATCTTATTCTTAAGCACTGCCGCCAGTGCCCTGGCCCACAACCAAGACCGCACCGAGCTCGACCTCATCGCCCAAAGACTCCTCCACCAGGAGCTGCAGGTCGAATCGCTCACCGATGAAATCGGCCTCACCCGCTCGGAGCTCCGCTTCGAGGGCTGTGATGTGCAGTGGAATCCAGAGGGCCGGCCGGAGGACTCCTTCGTCCGCTGCCGCGTGCACTACCAAGACAAATTTTTCGAAAGCAGTGGGGAAGTTCTCATCCAAAGAGACCAAGGTTTTGTTCGCCTCCAACTCCTCTGGGAAAACCCTGGGCACTACCGCCTGTATCTTGCCCTGGAGCTTCAACACCAAACGGGAGTCGGCCGCTGGACAGGATCCGGAGAGCTGCAGGCGCGCTATCGCTTCAAAGTGTGGCGCAACAAATACTGGCAAGCGAGCTTGCACGGCCGCTCGGCGATCCACTAGAATTTTTCAGGAGTCGAGCACTTTTTCCAAAGCCAGGGCGGCCGCGTTGCGTACGGCTTTGCGGCCATCCTCTGCGGCCAGAGTTTTCAGCCTTGCGCTAGCCTTTTTGACCTTGAGGCTGGCGCAGGCTTCACAAGCAGCTTGGCGCACATACCACTGCGGGTCCTCGAGCAGGGCTTGGACTTTTCCCGACACAGCGCCATCACCAATGGCCGAGAGAGTGTAGAGCGCGTTCACGCGAATGCCGCCACTAGCGTCTAACAAGAGAGCGGCTACTTTTTTTGTGGCGCCCTTGCTTTTAAGTCGTCGCAGTCCGCGCAAGGCATGGAGCCGCACCGTCATGCGCTCATTTTCGAGAGCGGCCAAAAGCACCGGTTCAGCCTGCGGATCACCGAGCGCGCCCAAGGCATCGAGGCTCCATTTGCGCACTAAGGGTGATTCGTCTTCTCGTGCTGCCTGCAAGAGCGCGGGCAGCGCCGCTTCGCCAAAGGCACTGAGTTTTTGGATGATTCTTTCCGCAAGTGGGTCGCTTTGCGTATGCAGAAGGGCCACTAGTTCCTTGATTTCCAGATTGCTCATTGCGCCTCCGTGGGGCCATCTTATATCCTAAATTGAGTCTCAAATCACTTTCGTTTAAGAAGCTTATCAAAATGCATAAGGAGTCATTGATGAGGGACTCACTCTTTTTTATATTCGCCCTTCGTCTCAAAAAAAGCGGCAAGGTAGTGGGCTCCATAGATTTTAAAAATCCCAAACCTTGGATTGGCCAAATCGACTATGCTCTTTCCCCTCTCCTTTGGAACCAAGGCCTCATGACAGAGGCTGCCACGGCTCTGCGCGATTGGGCGCTCGCCTCCTTTCCCGACCTTCTTCGTCTACAAGGCATCTGCCTTCCGGAAAACAAGGCCTCTGCTCAGGTACTGCAAAAAATCGGTATGGAGCTAGAGGGAGTCCAGAAGAAGGCTTTTTTCTGCAAAGGCAAGGTCGTCGATATCGCCTCCTACGCTCTTACCCGCTAGACAGAAAAATTTGGCCCTTTTCCCGCAGCCCCCCTTTTCCCCATGGTATTCTTATCCTTCTAGGGCCTGCGTGGCCCTCTTTCGGAGATCTATGCGTTTTCTTTTTTTACTCCTCTTTCTCTGGCCGCTGGCGAGCTTCGGCAAGGCGGCCGTTTTTTCCAACAAACTCACGCTGCGAGTGCTGACCTACAATATCAAAGGACTCCCGACCTTCGCCGCTCCCGACTATGACGAAGACCGCTACGCTGATATTGGCCGCATCCTCGCGCGAAGACAAAAGGAGGGAACAGCTCCTGACCTTGTGCTCCTCCAGGAGTCTTTTGTTGTGCGCACGAAGGAGCTCCGGGACCATGCAAACTACCCGCATATTGCGCGGGGACCAGATGAGGGGCGCGGGATTGCCTCTCTGATGAGCCTCGATAGTGGGCTTTACATCTTGAGCCGCTATCCGATCGTGAAAGAAGAAACGAAGGCGTTCGGCACAAGCTTATGCTCCGAATGGGATTGTTATGCCAATAAGGGGGTGCAGTTTGCGCGCCTACAAATTCCCGGCCTGCCTTTTCCGATCGATATCTATAATACGCATTTACAAGCCTCTCGTTCGCAAGACGAGGTGCGCGTGAAACAAGTGGATGTGCTGGCCAACTTCATCGCGTCCACTCACAAAATCGGCTTGCCGCTTATTTTTGCAGGCGACTTTAACTTTCGCCCGGCCTGGCAACCAGCGAGCTACCGCGACTTTGTGCGCAAGACGGCCTTGTACAATGTGGGCGAACGCTGCCTCGCCAAAAAATGCAAAATCGAAACCGGTACCGACCCTGAGCGCGTTTTCCAAATGACGGTCGACCACCATTTTACCGGGGTTGAGCATGGACAAAACTTCCAACTCACGCCCCTTTCGATCGAGCGCACTTTTGCCGAGCCCGTGAAAGGCCGCCGCCTCTCCGACCATGCCGGACTGGAGACGATCTACGAACTGAAGTGGTGAGGCGCCGGCGGGGCGCGCACGGCGAGGTGCGAAGCACGAGCGGGAGCGCGGCCGGGTTCCCCGGTGGGCAACGCGGGCGCGCTCCCGC
>JAKFYM010000020.1 GCA_021730855.1 Bdellovibrionales bacterium | reverse complement strand
GGCCTTCACCCAGGCCCAGGGCCGCAAACCCACTCTCGCTGTCGTTTTAGTAGGCGAAGATCCCGCCAGCGCCATCTACGTCAAACGCAAGGGCGAGACCTGCCGCAAGTATGGGCTCGAAGCTCTAGATTTTCCCATTCACCCTTCCGAAGGATTTGCAAAACTCGAAGCCACCGTCCAAGACCTCAACCAGCGCCAAGACGTGGATGGCATTCTCGTGCAGTCCCCCCTGCCCAAAGGTTGGGACGAACAAAAAATTCAGGCCCTGCTCGACCCCCGCAAAGACGTGGATGGTTTCCATCCCCTCAATGCCGGAGCCCTCTTCATCGATGCCGCCAAAAGCCTGAAGGAAGGCCTCCCTCCCTGCACTCCCGCGGGCGTGATGGAAGTGCTCAAAGAAAATAAAATTGCCCTCAAGGGCAAACATGCCGTCGTGATCGGCCGCTCCACCATCGTGGGCAAACCCATGGCCCAAATGCTCCTGGCCGCCGATGCCACCGTCACCATCTGCCACTCCCGCACCGAAAATCTGGCCGAGCTCTGCGCCACTGCCGATATCCTCGTGGCCGCCGTGGGCAAACCCCGCCTCGTCACCAAAAAATTCGTGAAGCCCGGAGCCGTAGTGATCGACGTTGGCGTCAATCGCGAAATCCAGGAGGGAAAATCCAAAGTGACAGGAGACGTAGACGCCGCCTCCGTGAAAGGCACCGCCGCCTTCCTCACCCCCGTGCCCAATGGCGTGGGACCGATGACAATCGCCCTCCTCATCCGCAACACCATCCGCGCCGCCCAGAACCGCGCGCCCTAGTCCACACCGCGCGCGCCACGCTCCTGCTCGTGCTCCGCACGTCGCTGCACGCCCGCCTGCCCCCCAACTCACAACCCCTAACGCCCAGCGGAAAGAGCGGAGGCCGTTCTCTTGTCCCTTGCAGCACCTGAGCGCCCAAGGTATGAATATCCCTCTATGAAAAGAACCCCTCTTTACCAATCCCATGTGGACCTTGGCGCCCGCATGGTCGACTTTGGTGGCTGGAATATGCCAGTGCAGTACACCGGCCTCTCGCAAGAGCATGCCGCGGTTCGCACTCAGGCCGGTCTTTTCGATGTCAGCCATATGGGTGAAGTCTTAGTGGAAGGGGAAAAGGCCGAAGACTTCCTCAATCATCTGGTCACGAATAATGTTTCCCGTCTCGTAGACGGCCAAGCTCAGTACACCGTGATGTGCTACGAAAATGGCGGAGTCGTGGATGATCTCCTCGTCTACAAACGTGGCCCCAATCGCTACCTTCTCTGCATCAATGCCGGGAATATTGAAAAAGACTGGGCTTGGATCGAGAGCCAGGGGAAAAAATTTCCCGGCCTCACCCTAAAAAATGTTTCCGACGAATATTGCCAAATTGCGCTCCAGGGCCCGCTCTCCGAAAAAATCCTCGCCACCCTCACTTCCTATAATCTGCCTTCGCTAAAGTACTACCACTTTGCCGAAATCGAATTCCTTGGCGAGAAGGTGATCCTCAGCCGCACGGGCTATACCGGCGAAGATGGTTTTGAGATCTATGCCCCGGCTCGCCACGCCACCCGCATCTGGAATGACTTACTAAACGCAGGCAAACCATTCGGCGTCCTGCCTTGTGGCCTAGGCGCGCGCGACACGCTGCGCACAGAAATGAAGTTTCCGCTCTATGGCCACGAGATCGATGCCGAAACCAATCCCCTCGAAGCAGGGCTAGGTTGGGTGGTGAAGCTAGACAAAGCTGCGTCGTTCGCAGGCAAAGCAGAACTAGAAAAAGCCAAAGCCGCCGGCCCCAAGCGCGCACTCGTGGGCCTCAAAGTGCTGGACCGCGGCATTGGGCGCCAGGGCTATGAGGTGTTTGACGAAGAAGGAAAGAACTCCGTGGGCAAAATCACGAGTGGCACCCTTTCCCCTTCGCTTGGCTACCCCATTGCCATCGCCTACGTAGCCCAAGACAAAAAAGCCCCCGGCACCAAGCTGAAAGTGCAGATTCGTGATCGCATGTACCCAGCAGAAGTGGTGCCCACCCCATTTTATAAGAGACCGCAAGCGTAAGGAGATGATCATGGCCGACAAAATCCCAGGGAATTTAAAATACACCAAAGACCATGAGTGGGCCTTGATCGAAGGCAAAACTGCCACCATCGGCATCACCCATCACGCCCAAGACGCGCTGGGAGAAGTGGTGTTCGTGGAACTCCCCGCAAAAGGAAAGACCCTACAAAAAGGCGATACCTTCGGAGTGGTGGAAAGCATCAAGGCCGTGAGTGACTTATATTCGCCATTGAGCGGCAAGGTGCTAGAGGTCAATTCTGGCTTAGTAGACGAACCTTCCTCGGCAAATTCAGATCCCTACAAAAAAGCTTGGATGATCAAACTCGAATTAAACCAAGTCTCCGAAGTCGACGCCCTGCTCTCCGCAGATGATTATAAAAAATTAGTAGAATCTCTTTAAATTCATTCACGATTCGTTAGAATTCTACTGTCACGACAGCAAGACTGACCCAAGACAGGTTAATTTCTTCTAGACCGCAAATTTTAGATTTGCAGCAAAGATTTTCCCCGCAATTGGACGAGCTTGCGGAGGGAAATAGAATTTTTATGATCGACTTCATGCAGCGAAAAGTAGCCATTGTGGAAACGGAGCCGGAGGCGGAAGAGCCGGCACAGGCCCAAGAGAAAAAAAGTCAGATCGCCCTGGATCCTCGAGTGCTTTCGTCTGTTCTGGTTTCCGTCAAGCTTGCGCAGTTCCAAGACGAGGGCGGCAACCACAGCAAAGATTCCCATGCGCGCCTTCTCGAGCTCATGCATTCTTCTCCCATGCGCGCGCTGCTGGATGCCGCCGTTTTGTTTGCCGAACGGCAAGGCCTAGAGCCCCACGAAGCGCTTCAGCAAATGGTCATGAATCTCCAAGAAATCGATAAGCTGTGGAACCAAGTTTTGCTAAAAGAGGGGCTCGCGCACCTAAGCTCGCAGTACCACTAGGACTGCAAAACGAAATTCCAGGGAATGTGGATTTCGCCCTTTTGGTCAATCAAGCCTTCGGGCGGATTCGGAAAAGGGCCCGCTTGGTTGAACGCATCCACGGCGGCGTCGTCCAGCGCAGTGGCTCCAGATCTTTGCATCACCTGCACGCCTGTGACCCGCCCGAAGCGATCGAGCACCACCACCACACCCGTGATGTAGTCACGGTCTGTGGCAAGCTGACGTCCTCCCACCATATGGGTTTCCATGGTCGAGCGTAGGCGCGAGTTCCAAGCCACTTCGAGTTGGCGACGAATGCGTTGGAAGTAAGAGAAATACACAAACTCTTTGGTGCTCAGCGCGGTACGTTCTCCATCCTTCACGTCCTTCAAATAATCATTGCTCGCGGCGCCTTCTTTGTTGTTCTCGCCCATGGGTCCGTTCGGGGCAGAAGCGGCCTCTTCTCTCTTGGCCAAGCGCTCTTTATACCCGTCGATCTCTGCCTGAGAGGGCGGCGTGAAAGCTTGGCGCGCCGCTAAGTTTTTCAAAGACAGATCTTTGCCTCCGCCTCCCGCACGGCTCGGAGCTCCTCCCTTACGGAAGCTATCCACTTCTTTGGCTTTGGTTTCTTCTTGAACGGTTTGGTCGCGCTCGCCCAAGTATTTTGCTTCTTTGGGAGGAGTGCTATCGGCCACTTGTTCCGACTCCACCACCTGGCCAGCTTTTTCTCGGTCCTCGGCACTCATCGGCTGCGGCGGAACGGCGTTCAGGTCCACAAAGACAGCCTCTGGGGGGGTATATTCATTTTTTAGTTGAGTGAAATAAAGCCCAGTGAGGACACCAAAGTGCACTACTAGAGATAGACCTATAAATAGGAGAATTTGTTTGCGAAGTTTTTCTGCATCCATGCGCGGCGGGTTCACTTGAACCTCCATGAAAACCTATCGGTCGTTGCTCCTCAACGGTACAGGAAAAATTACGCGTAGCGAGCTGCGCGGGAAGGTTCTTCTGCCATAAATCGCCTTCCATCTTTCCTATTTGCAATTATAGCACCGAGAATTGCCAGGGTAGTATGGTCTAGAAAAATTAGAGGTCTTCGCGGAAAAAGTTACTAGAATCAGGGGCTTGTTTATTTTGACGCTCCACGGAAGGTTCCGTGCCCTCAATATAAGCCTCCTTCACTCCATTGCTATTGCCAGGCCCGGCCAGGTAGCCCGTTTTGGGATCAATGCGCACAAAAACGATCCCCTTCGGCACGGTAAATTCGTCGGACTTATAGCGCTCCAACGCGGCCGCCATGTATTCCGTCCAAGCAGGTAAGGAAGCGCGCGAACCCACCTCTCCCTTGCCTAGAGAGCGCGGTGTATCAAAGCCAGTCCACACCCCCGTGACCAGCTCTGGAGAAAAGCCCATGAACCAAGCGTCCACAAAATCATTGGTTGTTCCGGTTTTACCGCCTAGCTTGCGCTTTAATATGCGCGCCCCGCTACCGGTCCCGTACAGCACCACTTCCTGCAACAGGTTGCTCATCACGAAAGCCGTGCGCTCATCGAGTGCTCGTAGGGGATCATCAAAATTAGGAACCTGGCCGGTAGACGCCGGAGTAGGGGAAGGCTCCTCGGTGCCCACGGCCTCCTGGCTTTCTTCCACGACCACGGGAGCAGCGGGATTGGCTGCTTCTTTCTTTTTCCACTCCAGCCACTTTACGGCTAGCTCTCTTTGGAATTCCTTAAAGGAATATTCTTCCAGAACTTTCCCCTCACGATCCGTAACCTTCAGCACAAATACGGGTTCAATGCGCAAACCCAGGCGTGGGAAAAGTGCGTAGACCTTCGTGAGTTCCAGGAGAGAAATCGACTTCGATCCCAGAGCCAGGGAAAGATCGGGGCTGAGATTTCCGGGGAGGCCAAGATCGTGGAGGTATTTTACGAAATACGAGAGACCCATTTCCTGAAGGAGCTTTACTGCCGGAATATTGCGCGAGTTGATCACGGCCGTACGCAACGTCGTATCGCCGTAAAATTTTTCGCTATTGTTTTCGGGAATCCATTTCAAATTCGAGCCACCCTGGTTCTCGAAAATGATCGGTGAATCCACAATGATGGAAGAGGGTGTGTATCCCTTATCGAGGGCCGCAGAATAAAGGAGCGGCTTAAAGGAGGAACCGGGCTGGCGTTCCCCCTGAAGGGCGCGGTTGTATTCCGAGTCCGCAAACTCGTAGCCACCCACCATCGCCACCACATAGCCCGTGGCGGCCTCCATGCTCAGCAAAGACGACTGTGCCAGCGGTTTCTGCTCGAGAGTGACGTCCACTAGCTCCTCGGGCGATTCCGGAAAGGGGAGCTTGGGCTTGACGAGAAGGATGTCGCCATTTTTGAAAGTCTCGCTCAAGCGCGCGATGGTGGCGAAGTTGGCCGTTTCCGGAGGCTTAATTCTTTTTGCCCAACGCGTGTCGTTGATCGAGAGCCGGGCCTTGATCGTGCCAATTTGCAGGAGGGCAGTTTTGCCTTCGGGATCGATTTTGGTCACCACGGCCCGGTATTTTTCCCAGGGGAGCAAGACTTTGCGCTCGTCCGCCAGGGTGGAGTCCTGGGCCTGCATACGAGTGAGGGTGTAATCGCCCCAGGTGGAACGATCGAAATTCTCGGCCACCTGCGCCGGCAGGATTTGAAAACCAAATTTCTTCATGAGCACTTCGCCACGAATTTCCTTCAAGGTGGTCGCCAGCGCCTCGGGTGTGGCCACGTGTCCGAGCGGTCCGCGATAGCCCTGACGCTTATCGAGCTCTTCTAGGTTGGCGCGCACGGCCTTCGTGGCGGTCACCGAAAGATCAAAATCCGCGGCGGTCTCAATCATGAGGCCGCCGCGATAGATGGCTTCGGCTCCATACTTCGTCATCAAGAGCTGCCGCACATGCTCGATATAGTAGGGCGAGGCCATGGCATTAGGATTGTCTTCCGCAAAGACCTTGATCTCTTCGGCCTGGGCCGCGCGATGTTGCTCTTCGGTGATCTTGCCAATCTCATGCATCCGGCGCAGCACATAGAGCTGGCGTTCCCGGGCCCGCATCGGATCCCGCGTGGGCGCATAGCTGGTGGGCGCCTTCACCAAACCCGCCAGCAGGGCAGCTTCAGCGATGCTGATATTTTTCACGTTTTTGCGGAAGTACACCCGCGAGGCTGCTTCCACCCCATAGGCTCGTTGGCCAAAATATATTTGATTTAAGTATAAATAGAGAATCTGGTGCTTCGAGAAATTTTTCTCCACCTTTTGCGCCAAAAGCACTTCGCGCAGCTTACGCGCATAAGAGCGCTCCGAGTTTAGCAAGAGCCCCTTCGCCACCTGCATCGTGATCGTGCTTCCTCCTTGCACCACTTGCCCGGCACGCATATTGGCCACGAAGGCGCGAAGAATGCCCCAGAAATCTATCCCGGCATGCTGGTAGAAATTGTCATCTTCGGCGGCGATAAAGGCGTCCACCACATATTCAGGGATGGTGTCCACCGTGACCAGATAGCGGCGCTCGGTATCATAGAACTCCCCCAAGGTGCGGCCGTCACGCGCAAGCACCACGCTGCTAAGATCGGGTTTATAATCTTGGATATTATCTAATTTTGGCAGTTGGAATAGTGACCACGCCAAGGTGATCAAGGCAAAAACTGCGATCAATAGGAAGGCCCCTAAAACAAGGAAGCCTCTTTTTTTCAAATCAGCGCGCGCCAGCACTCCATCTCTCCCATGCCGCCTTTAGTTCGGCCACCGAACGCTCGGCTGCCCGAGCGCCAGCGGCAAAGATCTCTCCTTGGCGACTAAAATCATCATAAGACAAAGGCCCTGTGGCCACATGAATCACAAAGTTAGCGTCTTTCTTTTGCAAACGGATCAGGTTCCGCACCGGAGCAAAAGCTTTGGTAAAACGATCCGTACTCTTGGGAGCGCCGCTATTGTCTTCGAGCACATCGATCAGCACATGAAAATTTCCGCCCAGGCGCTTCGCCAACTCGATCGGGGCCGGAGAGGAAACCGCGCCACTTAGGTACTCATTGCTGCCGATTTTCCAAGGCTCAAAAATGCCCGGCATCGCCAGAGTGGCGCTGAGGGCGCTCACGAGATCTCCCTGTTCAAAAAAAGTCACTGCCCCTTCGTCTTCCGTGCTCGCCGCCACGGCAAAGCGAATGGGCAAGTCTTGGATTTGTTTGTTCTTAAAAATCTCGCGCAGGAACTGGTGCAGATGCTGGCCAGAGGAACGGGGTTCGCCACGCAAAGAGAGCAGAGGGAAGTGGAAATAATTTGATTTGTTTAATTTAAAAAGCTGCCACTGGAGATTGTTGGTGCTGCCATTGCCAAAAGCA
>JAKFYM010000143.1 GCA_021730855.1 Bdellovibrionales bacterium | reverse complement strand
AAGCGGCAAGCGCAGCGCAGCCGCAGCGGTGAGCGGATGCAGCTGCAGAGAGCGGATGCGGTTCGCGGTTTCGCGGCACGCGGATGGCGGATAGCGGTTGCTGATCCGGCTGGCTGGTGGCGGGGCTGTTGGCGGTTTTTTGATCCGCTGCTTCGTGGTGCGCACTGGGTGGAATCACCCTTGCCTGGGCAAAGAAACTTCCTAAGAAGCGAGCATCTTCTCAAATTCCGAAAGAAGCTCTTCCTCTTTCGGTTTGGCGGAACCATCCGCTGCCGCGGCTGCGGCGGGAGCTGCGCCCGTGTCCACCGTGGGTGTCACTGGCTGTAAGACGTTCGTATTCACTTCCGCCTTGGGCGCTTCTTTCGGCGCTTCGGCTAATGCGGGAGCTGGCGTGGCGGCGGGAGCAGCAGCGCTGGCTTCGCCTCCTCCTGGGATCACCGTCATGGTCACAGGTTCTTTTGCCGGCTCACTGCCTTTTACTACGGTGAGTTCAGGGGCTGGTGCTTCAGCGGCAGCAATCTTGGTCACGGCCTCGGCTGCAGCGGGAGCGGCGGCCACTACTGTCTCGACAGGAGCTCCGCCTTCATATTTATTTAATTTTTGTTTGAGCTGCTCGTTCTCTTTCTGGAACTTTTTCAAGTTCGCGAGATCGTCCTCAATCACTTCGTATTCCTGTAGCTTGGCCTTCAGGTCTTCGAGCTCTTTCTGCACAGGGGCAGGCACTCCGCCGCCAGCGGCTGGAGCCGCTCCACCACCAGCAGCCGCAGCGGCTTGGGCTTCTTTAAGTTTTTGTTCGAGCGCCGCTTTTTCCGCCTTGAGGGCGTTCATATTGCGGTCAAATTCCATGGTGCGTTGGTCGGCCATCGAGAGCTGTCCACGTAAGGCTTCTACTTCACGGGCGAGCGCGGGGTCCGAAGAATTCACAATCACCGAGCCGGAGCTATGCGCTCCCAGCGAGGTCGAAATCACGGGCGCGGCCGAAGCGGCGTCCTCGCCAAATAGACGGATGCGAATCTCTCGCTCGTCGGAGCGTACACGGTCCAGGTATTGGCGCACGAGCGCAGCCGGAACCCAGTCCGCAGACTCGCGCTTCTTCTTGCGCACGAGCATCCAGTAGAGCCCGAGCGTCACGGCCACCGACAATAGGGCAACCTGCGCTGCAATCAGCTCTTCAGAAAACTTCGTAAATACTAGCGCTATGGCTTCCAAACGTACCCCTTGCTACACTAAGACCCATGTCTAGTGGAAAGACGCTTAGTCCACTTTTCGGTATAACAACCGCAATCCTTAGCCTTATTTTTCTGTTGAACGAAAACAATGGCTTAGCCGCTCCTACCGCGAATATGAGTCCGAGTCCTTATATTGTGGTGGTGGATCCTGGCCATGGCGGTCACGATGAGGGTAGTTCCGGAAAGCTGGGGAAAAAAATCATCACCGAGAAAGAGATTGCCCTCGGCATCGCGATCCGGCTCTCCCGTGTCTTGGCCGAGCCCGACTACTGGCGTCCGCTTGGAAGGCCCGTCAAAGTGGTGCTCACTCGCGACCGCGATAAAGAAGTCTCGCTGGAGGCGCGCTCCGAAATCGCGCGCGAGAAGAGGGCCGATTTATTTGTCTCCATCCACGCCAATTCCGATCCCAGCCGCAAAGCCAAGGGAGTAGAAACCTATTTCCTAAACAATACGGATGCTACCAGCACCTCCAAGCTCGAGCAGATCGAGAACCGCCTCAGCAAAAAATACAAAAATGCCCGCCCCGATGCCTCCCTCCTCCTGCGATCGATCACGGCCGATGCCGTGGTGGACAGCTCCCGCTCCGCGGCCCAGACCCTCCACCGCAGCCTGGTGGACCACCTCAAGGCCGAGGACGTGAGCTTTCAGGACCGGGGCGTGCGCCAGGCTCTCTTATATGTGCTGCTCGACGCCCAGGTGCCAGCCGTGCTCTTTGAGGCCTTCTTTTTAAGCCACCCCCAAGACTTGGAATTCCTCCAGCAGGGCGCAAACCGCCAGGTGATTGCTGAGGGCCTGGCCAAGGGAATCCTGCGATTTCTCGCTCTGCAATGAGTGTCTAATGACAGAGCAGCAGTCAGCTGTAAAAAAAGTAGACAGGCCCTGACCACAAACCAGGCAATTCACTAAATAAAAAATATAGCTGTTTCCACTGAGATTCTCGGGGTTTAGGTGACTAATGTCTCCCCCTCGAGACATTGGCACATGGCTTGCGATTCCCTTTCCCGTAGCTGTGATGTGTGCTCGAGGCGACACCTCGAACGAAACTTAAACGTGCCCTTTGGAGAAAGAATTTTTATGAAAATCACGAAACAAGGAAAGGCAGTCTTGTTTGTGATGCTGGTGACAATCAGTATCCTGCCAGGCTGTGGAAAAAAGAAAAATAACGAGTCGACCACCCATACCCCCCCCGCTTCAAACCCGGTGGTAGTGGTGCCCGCTCTTCCCTCCACGCCCACGGCAGTTGGCGGATGCTTCGACGCTAGCTCCACGAGCGGCGGAATCACCCTCACCTTCCAAGGTCCGGCGATCTATACGAACGGAATCCAATCCCGCATGAAGCTCTATGCTCATAGCGCCGCAAGCCTCCCGAGCGGTTATACGAATATGTATTGGCGCCAAACCAACTTTGGTGACCGCGTAGATGTGGCCTTGAATGGCAACAATGTCTTCGCCCAAGTGCAGATCTCGCCCTCCGCGATCGCCCTCGTGAAATCACGCGGCGGAAAAATCTGCGACTTCTACATAAACGTTAGCATCGTGAATCCCCCGATCACGAACGGACAAGCCTGGACCGGCAATATCGGTGGCGGCGTCCTGCAACTGGTGAACGATCTCAACTACGCGATCGCAAGCCTCTAAACTTTCTAAATGTCTGATCTCGTAGCTCGAGAAGCCCGCATGGCGCGTGTGAACAGCTACAGTGAACCGCGAAAAGCGAACCGTTGAACGTAAGTGACAGTGACAGATCCCCCGACCCCTGATTCTCGGTGCTACGAGAAAGAAGCAAGTTCTCCCCTGCTCCCCTTGCCTCTTCTAGACATTGGCCCCGGCGTGACCCGCCGGGGTTTTTTTTTGATTTCTGCGCTATAGTGCCCATATGGCAAAAATCTTCGGCCTTGGGCCCAACGGCAAAAAGAACACCCTCAGCGGTAGCGCCCCGAGCGGCGACCTCACGATCGGCAACTATATCGGAGCCGTGCGCACCTGGGACGAGATCCAGGAGGAGTACAATAGCTACTTCATGGTGGTGGACCTGCACTCCATCACCACCCGGCAGGATCCCAAGGTCCTGCACGAACGCAGCCTTTCTTTTTATGCCCAGTACCTAGCCTGCGGCCTCGATCCGGAAAAAAACGTGATCTTTCTGCAAAGCCATGTGGCCGAACATGCTGAGCTCGCCTGGATCCTGAGCTGCTTCACTCCCTTTGGCGATCTAAGCCGGATGACGCAGTTCAAGGACAAGAGCGCCAAACACCCCAAGAATGTGAATGCTGGATTGTTCACCTACCCCGTGCTGATGGCCGCGGATATTTTGCTCTACGACGCGCATGTGGTGCCCGTGGGCGAAGACCAGAAACAACACCTCGAACTCACGCGCGATATTGCCCAGCGCTTCAACAATGATAGGGGCGAGACCTTTGTGGTGCCCGAGCCGATGATCCCGAAAGTGGGCGCGCGGGTGATGGCCCTCCAGGAACCGACCCGCAAGATGGACAAATCGGATCCCAATCCGGCCAATACGGTTTTTCTCTTGGACACGCCCAAAGCAATCGAGAAAAAATTCAAGAGCGCCACCACCGATTCAGGCTCCGAAATTCGTTTTGCCGACGACAAACCAGGCGTTTCGAACTTATTGCAGATCCACTCCTCCTTGAGCGGCCAATCGATCGCGGAGCTAGAAACCCATTTCCAAGGCAAAATGTACGGACACCTGAAAGTGGAAGTGGCCGAGGTGGTGACCGAGCGCCTCAAGCCCGTGCGCGAGAAATACGAACAGCTAATGAATGACCGTGACTACTTGCAAACCGTGATGCGGAAGAGCGCAGGCCGCGCCCGGGAGCATGCGGGACGCACCCTGGCGCGGGTGTTTGAGAAGATGGGATTTTTGGCGAAGTAAAACGCGCAAGCAGTAAAGCCGTTGCGGCGTGCGGATGCAGCCAGCGGTGGCGGTTCGCGGTTTCGCAGCACGCGGTTGGCGGCTAGCCGTTGCCGCTGCGGCTGGCTGGAGGCGGGGCGGTTGGCCGTTCGCGGAGGCGGTTGCCGCCTAACGCGCCGCTTCGTGGTGCGCACTGGGTGGAAATTAGGATTCTCTCCCGAACCCAGTCCCCAGCCCTGTTCCCGCCCTTCATCCGATGCTAAAGTCCCCAAGAAATGAAGATCACCCTCTCCATTGAAGCCCGCATGACCTCCACGCGCCTGCCCGGCAAAGTGCTCCTGCCCGCGCAGGGCATGCCCCTGCTGGAGCTCCTGATCCGCAAAGTGCGGGACTCTCGCCTCGTGCAGGAAGTGATCGTGGCCACCACCACGAATGCCACTGATGATCCGGTGGTGGAAGTTTGCCGCCGGCTCGAGGCTCCCTACCACCGCGGCTCCGAGCACGATGTGCTCCAACGAGTGGTGGATGCCCACAAGGCCCGCAAAACAGATCTTATTGTCCAACTCACGGGCGACAATCCACTCCAGGACCCGCGGCTCGTGGACCAGTGCGTGCAGCACTTCCTCGACAATGCCTTCGATTACGTGAGCAATAGCGGGCCTACGCGCAAATACCCCGACGGGATGAATGTGCAGGTCTATCCCTTTGCGTTGCTCGAAGAATCCTGCCGCCTCACCCAGGACCCGAAATTCCACGAGCACGTGAGCATGTATATTTACCAGGGTGAACAATACAAAAAAAGTTTTGTGGGCCCGCTCGCTGAAGACGAAATCTGGCCGGAGCTAAGCTTCACCGTGGACACTAGGCCCGAGTATGAATTCGTGAAATCCGTTGCCGAGAGCTTTCCGGATCCCCGCTTCGGTTTGCGTGACATTCTGCAGCTCCTGCGCGAAAAACCAGAAATGGTCCCAGCCCCAATGAGGAAAAAATGAGTAAACTAGCGTTATTTGGTGGAGAAAAAACCCGCTCGCATCCCTTTCCGGCCTACAACACCATGGGCGAGGCCGAAACCGAAGCGGTGCTACGCGTGATGAAGAGCGGCGTGCTCTCCCGCTACCAAGGCAGTTGGGGCGAGGATTTCCTCGGCGGCCCCGAGGTGCTGGCTTTTGAAAAAGAATGGTCCACGCACTTTGGCAGCAAACACACCGTGGCGGTGAACTCCAATTCCTCGGGCCTGCAGCTGGCGCTCGGCGCCTGCGGCGTGGGGTATGGCGATGAGGTCATCGTCACGCCCTACAGCATCTGCGTCTCGGCCACGGCTCCCCTCGTGTGGAATGCCACTCCGGTATTTGCCGATATCGATCCAAACACTCTGGGTTTGAGCGCCGATTCGATCCGCCGTTGCCTCAGCCCGCGCACCAAGGCCATCCTCGTGGTGCACCTCTTTGGCTGCCCGGCAGATATGGACGAGATCCTGACCCTCGCGCGCGAGCATAAGCTTCACGTGATCGAGGACTGCGCCCAGTGTCCCGACGCCACCTATAAAGGGAAAAAGGCCGGCACCCTCGGGGATATCGGCGTGTTTAGCTTGAACTACCACAAGCACATCCACACCGGCGAAGGCGGGATGTGCACCACCAATGACGATGCCCTAGCGCGCAAGATGCAGCTCATCCGCAACCATGCCGAAGCCGTGGTGGGCCCCATGGGCGAGACCGAGCTCACGAATATGATTGGCTACAACTTCCGCCTCACCGAGCTCCAGGCCGCGATTGGCCGCGTGCAGCTCACGAAGCTCGCCGGCGAAGTGGCCACGCGCCAGAAATACGCAAAAGCAGTGATCGATGCCCTTGAGCCTTACGATTTTATCCAAAGCCAGAAGCTCCACGATCGCACCCATGCCTACTACACCCACCCACTCCTCTTTGATGCCAACCGCTGCGGCGTGAGCCGTGAGCGCTTCGTCGAGGCCGTGCGCGCCGAGCTCGCCCCATTTGCGGGCCTTGAGCACGAGGGCGTGCCCGTGAACCAGGCCTATGTGAAGCCGCTCTACCACCTGCCACTTTTCCAAAAGCGCATGGCCTATAAAGATGGTTTTCCCTTCACGGGAAAGGAAAAATACGAGGCGGGCACTAGCCCCGTGGCCGAGGAAATGCATAGCCGGCGCTTATGGTCGCACAAATTCGCGATCGGCTCGCTCTCGGAAGACGACGTACAAGACGCCATCCGCGGGTTTAGAAAAGTCTGCGAACATATCAAAGAATTGCGGGTGTAAGATGCCAGGCCACGAACTCATAGGCGAAGAAGAACTCGAAGGCATCCGCCGGATTTTTACCGAAAGCGGGGGCGTGCTCTTTGCCCACGGTTTTGAGCAAAGGCGCAACCATATTTTTCGCGTGCGGGATTTAGAAAAAGTGGCGGCCGCGCGTTTTGGCAGCCGCCATTGCACCGCCGTGAACTCCGGCACCTCAGCTCTCTACATTGCCCTACGCGCGCTCGGCATTGGCCCCGGGGATGAGGTGATCACCCAGGCCTATACCTTCGTGGCCACCGTGGAGGCGATCCTGGAATGTGGCGCCACGCCCGTGGTGGTGAACGTGGATCGCAGCCTCAATATGTGCCCGCTTGAGCTGGAGGCCGCGATCAGCCCGCGCACCAAAGGCATCATTCCCGTGCATATGCAGGGCAATCCGGCGAAGCTCGATAAGATTCTTGCAATTGCCGAAAGCCATCATCTACCCGTGATCGAGGATTCCTGCCAGGCGATTGGCGCCAAATACCGTGGCCGCCACTGCGGCACCATCGGCCAGATCGGCTGCTTCAGCCTAGATTTTGGCAAAATGATCACTGGAGGCGAGGGCGGCTTTGTGTTCACCAATGAGGAACGCCACCATAAATTCGCTTCGGCCTTTCACGACCATGGCCATGAAAATAATCCCGCCCTCCCGCGCGGCCGCGATACCGCCCTGGTATCTGGCTTTAACTTTCGCATGACCGAGCTGCAGGCCGCCGTGCTGCTCGCGCAAATCCCCAAGCTCGATTTCATGCTTGGCCGCTTACGAGAAAATAAAAAGCGCCTCAAGGGTTATCTCCAAGCAGAGCTGAAGGACCGCGTGGAATTCCGCGAAATCACAGATCCCGACGAGCTTCACGATACGGTGATGTTTTTCCTGCCCAATAAGTCCGTGGCCGACCAAGCGATCGCCCAGTTCGCCGCCCAGAAAATCCCGCTCA
>JAKFYM010000214.1 GCA_021730855.1 Bdellovibrionales bacterium | reverse complement strand
GGAGCCTGTGAGGAGCTCCAGGAGTGGCGTATTGCTGGAAGGCCTTCATCATCTCTTGTTCTGTGGTGTCTGCGAATGCTTGGGGAAGAAAAAGGACGAGAAAAAGAAAAATTTTCATTTAGTGACTCCTAGTGGGCCGTAGAATAACGGAATTTATTTGCAAAAAAACTACTTCTCTTTGGATTGTTTGCCGCATTGGCCATACTGATTGCTGCCCCAGCAGCGGAGCCCGGTGGCCGTCATCGCATAAGCGTGGAGTCCGCCCACAGCCAAGGAAGTTGGTTGCTCTAAGTCTGGCGGCTCCCGCAAATGCCCCCAGCAACGCACTCCTGTTTCCGTGAGCGCGCAGGAGCTGGCGCCCCCGGCAGCGATTTGCCGAACCACGCCCAAATCCTTTGGCACCTCTGTTTGGCCAAACTCATTCACTCCCCAGCAGTGCATGCCGTTGTCGGCCAGGGCGCAGCTGTGGGCGTCTCCCGAAACGATCTGGCGAGGATTCACGAGCTCTGGCGGCCGAGTTAGCTCCACAGCGCCCCAACACCGTACGCCCTCCGTCGATAGCATGCAGCTATGCCTCCCTCCAGCGGAAATCGCCTGCACCTTCGCCAGGGTTTTGGGCACATTGGTTTGGCCAAAGTGGTTTCCCCCCCAGCAGCGCACGCCATCGAGAGTTAGGGCACAGCTATGTTTAGGTCCAAGAGCAAGTTGGCTGGGGCTCCGGAGGTTCGGCACCTTTGTCTCGCCAAAAAAATCCATGCCCCAGCAGTGCACCCCGCCTCCCGCCAAAGCACAAGCATGATAGTCGCCCACGGATAGCTGCGAAGGATGGGAAAGTGCAGGCACTTCATTGATTCCCGAATGGGGATTTCCCCAACAAGAAATCTGGCCATTTTCTAGGAAGCAACTATTGATCGCGCCCAGGGCGAGCTGGCTCTCGGCAGCCGCGTGGCCGCCCCCGAGCATCAAGAAAAAGAAAAAAACCATGTTTTAGTAGACGCTAGCCACGAGTAGACTGTCAATCGCAACGGAAAAAAATGCCTAGAAGCGGTCTCAAAAACAGACCGCTTCTAGCGACCAATCGTGAAATAGAAAGTAGCTCCCTCGCCCAGGGACGACTGCGCCCTGACGTTCCCACCATGGGATTGAATGATTCTTTTGACGATGGCTAGGCCAATGCCTGTTCCCTCAAATTCCTGGGCGGTATGCAATCTCTGAAAGACACCAAATAGTTTATTCACGTACTTCATGTCGAAACCAGTGCCATTGTCTTTTACAAAATAGCCTTCTTCGCTCACGCCGAATTCAATGCGTGCCTTACCCGGATTTTTTGCACTGTATTTCCAGGCGTTGCTCAGGAGGTTGGCCAGCACCTGATGGAGCAGGAGCGGATCGCCCTGAACAGTCACTCCCTCGGCAATCACAGCCTCCACCTCTCGAGTCGGCTCTCCATGCCGTAATTCACCGACGATATCGCGAGCCATCTCGCTGAGATTGACTGGTTGCTTCGTGATCTCCTTACGCGTCACCCGCGACAAATCCAATAATCCATCAATCAGATTGCCCATTTTTTTGGCGGCATTGATGGTTCGGAGCAAAACGTCCTTGCCCTCTTTTGGCAATGAATCTCCATAGTCTTCTAGCAGCACATCGCCAAAGCCCATGATTCCGCGCAGGGGCGCACGCAAATCATGCGCCACCGAATAACTAAACGACTCCAATTCTTTGTTCGCTATTTCGGCCGCATCTTTGGCTAGGCTCAGTTCGCGTTCGATCCTTTTGCTCTCCGTGATATCACGTGCGGCCGCGTACATAAGATCGCCCACCGGAGCGGATTTCCAGGAAAGTAGGCGATAAGATCCGTCCTTGCATCGATACCGATTCTCGAAATTCAACACCGGGGATTTAGTGACTAGCTGCTTCTCCACCTCTTTTTTGGTGATCTCAATGTCGTCGGGATGAATAAACTCTAAATAGGACTTCGCGCACAGCTCCTCACGCGAAAAACCAAGCGTATCTTCAAAAGCCGGGTTGACCTTTTTGAAATGGCCGTCGTAGCTAGAGATGCACAACATATCGAGGGATACGGAAAAAAATCGATCTTGCTCCTCGTAGGCGGCACGCAACTGTTTGTTTGCCTCCTGAAGCTCCTGCGCCCGGTTGTAAATATCCTTTTCCATCTGCAAGGCTTTGGATTTAAGCTTTTCGTTGATTTTTCCCTGCTCTTCTTCTTGCAGGCGAAGTTTCACAAATTCCGTCACGTCCTCTACTTGGTGAAGGATGTGGCTGAGCTCCCCTGTGCTATCAAAGATTGGAGAATTTACGGGACTCCAATACCGCACCTCAAAGGCGCCTCCCTCCGATTCGGGGCAGCGAATGTCGTACTTTTGCACGGCCATCGCATCGGGCACCCGATTGCGCCGTACTCTCTCTAGTGAGGCGCGCAGGTTGCTCGTGCCCGTGGCTCCAGGCTCATTTGGATTGTCGGGAAACACCTCAAAAATACCGCGGCCCAGGATGGCTTTTCTCTGGGTCATCGTGGCCTTCAGGTAGGTCTCCGTTACCGCCGCAATCACAAAATCTGGCTGCAGCAAGAGATAAAGGCCAGGCAACCCCTCAAAAAGTAAATGAAAATTGGGAAGCTTAGGATCAACAACGGGCAAGAGGCCTCCTATACACTTAGGCCACCGATTCGGAAGCCGCGCCATCAATAAACAATAAGATTGCCTGCACCGTCAAAGGTTTACCTAAAAAGTGCACGTCTAGGTTTTTGATCGCCTTGGACACGGCAGTGTCGAGGCTATTTGCGGAAATGATCAAAGCCCGAGACACTCCATATTCTTTGGCTGCAGTCTCGGCCAATCGCAGCCCCGAAGAACCGGGCAAAGTCAGGTCGGCCACCAATAGATCCGGCTGAAATTTCTTTTCTGCCAAAATCAATAACGCCGTTTCCGGGCTGATCGCATGAACAGTGATGCACCCAGCCTGATTGAGAGAGCGCGCCAGAGCGCTGCCAAACACTCCATCGTCCTCTACTAGCAAAATTTTCGTTCCCACCGAGCGAAAAATAAACTGTTCTTGAGGCAATTCTGGCTCGGGAATGCGCAGCCTATCTTCGACGATCGGAAACAAGAGTTGGAAGCGAGTGCCTCGTCCAACCTCGCTGTCCACGCGAATGATTCCCTCCGATCGAGTCATGATGCCATAAACAGTGGAGAGGCCCAATCCAGTGCCCTTGCCGGTGCCTTTGGTCGAAAAGAAGGGCTCGAAAATACGGCCCTTGACTTCTTCACTCATTCCACAGCCAGAATCTTCCACCTCGAGCACGCAATAGGCGCGTTCGATTTCTTGATTTTTGTCTAAGCTCCGCTCCTGAAAAGTCCTGATGCAAATCGTGCCATTGCCTTCCATGGCGTCACGAGCATTCACTACGAGGTTTAGGAGCACTTGTTCCACTTGGGATTGCACAAATCCAACCATGGGAAGGGAGTCTTGGAGTTCTATAGAAACTTTTACATTTTTTCCGATCAAGCGCTTAAACATCGGAAGCATTTGGGAGACGAGTTCATTGAGGCTCACAAATTCATCTTCGGGAAGGATTCCGCGCTTGCTGAAGGTCATCAACTGCCGCACCATCGAGGCTCCCCGATCCACGGCCTGCCGAATCTCTTCCACCTTCGTGGTATGCTCTTTCGAAGAGGCGATAGAATCCGCATTGAGAGAAATCACCGCCAAGAGATTATTGAAGTCATGAGCGATGCCGCCGGCGAGGCGCCCCAAGGCCTCCATCTTCTGCGATTGGTTGAGCTCCTGCTCCCTATCCCTGAGCTCATGCTCAATGGCTTTTTTCTCGCGACGAACTTGGGCCTCTCGCACCTCTCGCTCCATCGCTGGCACGAGCCGGCTTAAGTTCCCCTTCATGAGATAGTCATTGGCACCAAGCTTCATCGCCTTGGCCGCCAACTCTTCTCCAATATTTCCAGAGAGCATGATGAATGGAAGTTCTATATCTTTGGCCCGAACCATGATCAGAGCTTCAATACCATTGAACATTCCCAAGGAATAATCGGAGATCACGAGATCGTGGCCGCCGCTCTCCAGGGCTAAGCTTAGGCCCTCTCTTGTTTCCTTTCTTTCATAGGTAAACTCCAAGCCAGACTTTTTTAGGTGCCGCACAAGAAGTTCAGAATCTATGTCTGAATCCTCTAGATGAAGGATGCGGATCGGGGCCGAAGGCTTGTTTTCTTGGCTCATCCTCGACCTGCCTTGGCATCCGGTATGTCGAACATTTTCCTTAAGCCCGGAATAAACTGCTTGTCTACGATCTTATCGTAGAGTGTTTCAATCCTTTCAATCGCTTCTTTGGGACTAAATTTCGGAGAGCCAGGAACATCTAAGGTGAGTTTTACAAATTCATCTACGAGAGAAATCATGCGGGCAATCGGGTGAATTGACCGCGAAGTAAGCTTGGAAGGAAATCCCGTACCGCTCCAATTTTCGTGATGATGGAGCACGATTTGTAAAACATCCGTGGGAATGGATTTGATTTCTCGCAGTATCGTGGCGCCGCGAATGGGGTGCTCTTCGTAGACTTTCAACTCCTCGGCCGTCAGCTGCCCGCTAGACTTGAAAAGAATCTCCAGGGGCATTTCCTTTTTTCCAATATCATGGAAAAGACCAGCCGTAGCGATCTTGAAACGATTTGCCGGTGAAATCCAGCCCACGGCCTTCGCCAGCATCAGGCTGTAAAAACTCACGGCCAGAGAGTGGGCATACACAAAATTTGCATGATTATTGAGGATCTCAAGCAACTTAAAAGCGGCGATATCATCACAAATAGTAGAAATGGAATTTTCCAAGAAAACCTTTGAGCTTTGGTAGGTTTCTTCATCCAGACCTTTTAAATGGATCTGCTCCAAAACCACTTCTCCGGTGTATTTAAAAAATTTCGTTTTTCTTTCCACATCGACAAAGGTGGCCTTGTTTAGCTTGTCCGCGATCTTTAGAGCGAACCCCACATATTTGGAAAAATCTTCTTTTTTCAAATATAGGTACTTTACTTTTTTTTCCTTCATCGCTCGAATGCGGCCAATTTCAATATCTTCGCCCTGGTGGGCGATTTTTACGTATTTGCTCGGGTTGATCTGAACATAGATATTGCTTTGGATTTGCTTTCCGGCCACGAATTCGTCGAGACTAAGCTTCATAAAATCACCCACGGAATGGGTTTCGGCAGATTCCGTATGGCTGGCAGCTAAACACTGCTCGAGCATTTTTAAGAGCTCATCTTTGCGAAAAGGTTTCGCCAAAAATCCATCAATAGGAACCTCATAGTCGGTGATCGCATCAATATATTCACGAAATCCCGTCATTAAGATCAAGGGAGTTTCATTTTTTTCTTTTAGGCTTTTTGCCAACTGCAAGCCACTGCGCTTGGGCATCTGAATATCGGAAATCACCGCTTCAAAGGTGTCTGAGCCAAAAATTGTCTCGGCCGCTTCGCCATCACTCGCGGAAGTTACGACAAATCCCGATTCCTCTAAAATGCCTTTTATGGAACTCAAAACATGCGGATCATCATCTACTAAAAGGATCTTACGAGGCCCGCTCACTGGAGTTCCTTTCTTTGATTTCCGCGATCACATTAAAGGCTGCAATGGATTTGCTCATTCCCTTGACTTCCAGCTCGCCAATCGGCTCTGCCTGAAAATGCTCTTGAATTACCGAAAGAAATCGATGCGAGACGACAATCTGGCCATTGTCAGCCTCCTTACAGAGTCTTGCCGCCAGATTCGTGACTGTTCCAATCACGGAATATTGCCAAAACTGCTCGAACCCAATCCCCCCGATCGTGGCAAAGCCCTCGGCCAAACCAATGCCAAAATCAAGGTCATAGTCTTTATGGTTCCATTTTTTCTTATGCTCACCCAAGCGTTCGCGAACCTTCAAGGCCATGCGTAGGGCCACTTTGCGATGGTCCGGCACTGGCTCAGGGTCATTAAAAAAAATCATGATCCCATCCCCCGCCAGATGCCCCAGGGTTCCCCCATGCTCCAGGCAAAGATTGCCCACCGTGGAATAGTATTCTTCCAGAGTTCCCAATACCTCTTCTGGCTCTGCGGTCTCCGCAAAAGCCGTGAATCTTCGGAGATCGATAAAAAAGACCGTGACCTCTTGGCGATGGCATTTTAAAAAAGCTTGTGGATCACCCGACGCCAGGATTTCAGCGATTCTTGGAGAGAAGAACTGTCGCAATCGCTCCAAGCTGATAGTTTTATCAAACTGGTCTTTCAGTTGATCCGTGAGATTAGTATTTTCCACTTGCACGCTATTTAGCTTTTGCAGAGTTTCGCGCTGTTTGGCTCGCCACTTCAAGAGGGAGCGAATTTTCGCCAGGATCTCTTCAATGCGAAATGGTTTTTGGATGAAGTCATCAGCACCAAGCTCTAGCCCCTTAGTCTTCTCGCTCCCTCCATCCACGCCCGTGATTAAAATCACGGGAACGTGTACCCCCTGGTCCTGCGAGCGAACAAAGACACATAAGTCATAGCCGGAAGGGCCGGGCATGGAAATATCTGAAATCACCAGATCCACGGAATGGAGCGGGGCGTGGGCAATAAACTCAGCGGCGGAGGAAAAGGACAAAATCGTGTAACCGGCTTCAACCAAGAGCGCCGACAGAGAACGATTTAGTGAAGCATCGTCATCCACCACACAAATCGTAGCTTCGATCTTTTCCTTAAGTTCGGGCATATCCAAATTTCTCGACTCCCAGGGAGCTAAACTTAAGAACAAATATATACTAATACTCAGTTAAAAAAGTATCAGATAAAAATGGTGATTAGAAGTGGTCTCAAAAATAAGTCGTGCCGAGGCTGAGATGAAAAGAGCAAATCCGAGGCGGCGGGCCGAAAAGGCGCGGAGGCGTAGCAGAACTTCAATTGAGCACCTTTTTCGCTCCGACAACGAAGGAGTCGCTCTTTTCAGCTAGCTGAAGTAGGTCTATTGATGAGGCCGCTTCTAGTTACCCTTCCGGTAACTTTCCTTGGCTAAAAAACTTCTCCAGAGCCACTAGTATTTTTGACTGAGAAATAGGTTTTTCAATGTATTCGAAAAAAGAGCTGCCTAGATTTACCTCACTCTTATTGCGCGGCATGGCTGATAAAGCCACAATCGGCAAGTCCTCGTTAAATTCTCGCACCTGGCGTAGAAAATCGTATCCAGTGCACCCAGGCATCTCTAGATCCACAAAAACCATGTCCAAGGGCGTATTGCGCACCCTTTCGAAGCCATCTTGTGCACCTACCTCTACGTAAACTGTAAACGGCAAGCCTTCCAATGTGGCCTGCGCCAAAATAAGATTTTCGCGATTGTCGTCAATAAATAGGATCCTAATGTTTCCGGCTGACACATTTTTATAGGCG
>JAKFYM010000039.1 GCA_021730855.1 Bdellovibrionales bacterium | reverse complement strand
GTCTTCGAGACCGAGCTCACGCCGAAGAGGAGATCGATATTGTCGAAGATCGGCTGCATATAAGGATTGAGTTTCTCCTCGATCGTGCCGGGCAAGTAGCCGATGTCGTGCCCCATGGGCATCACCGGGCGGCTCACCAGCAAGCGCGAATACAATCCCTCATCCACCGTCTTAGAAAGGCCCGCCGCAATTGCCAGCAAGGTTTTTCCCGTTCCGGCCTTGCCCACGAGGCTCACTAGCTTGATGTCGTCGTTGAGCAGGAGGTCGATCGCAAAAGCCTGTTCGGCATTGCGCGGGTACACGCCCCATAAACCTTCCGAAGGCTTAAAGACGGGAACAACACTATTCTGCGGCAAATCGAAACGGCCAATCGCCGTATGGTTGGGATTGGATTCATCGCGGATGAAGATGAATTGGTTGGGGTTGAGTTTGCGCTCTCCACCCTCGACGGTCTCGAGCGCAAGTTTGCGCTTGGCATAGAATTCATCGATCAAGTGGCCCTTCACATTGAAGGAGGTGGTGCCCGTATAGTATTCCTCGACCTCGAATTTCGAAGGCTCGTAGTCCTCGGCGCGCACGCCGCAGGCATCCGCCTTGATCCGCAGATTGATGTCTTTGGAAACGAAAATGGTCTCGGTGTCTTTGTTGACCTTCGAGTAGCGCTTCGCCATGGCCAGCATCTGGTTGTCTGGTTTCTTCATGTCGAGATCGGGCAGCTCGGGGATTTTCTCCGTCACGCCGATATCCACGATCAAACGGCCACCGCTCTTGAGCGGAATTCCCTTCGACAAAGCGCCCTTGGTGCGCAATTCATCGATCACCCGCGAGAACGTTCGGGCGTTACGCCCGTTCTCCGTCATGTCGCGCTTGAAGTTGTCCACTTCCTCGACGACCACGATGGGGATGACCACATCATGTTCCGCGAACTTAAAAATCGCATGGGGGTCAAAAAGAACTACGTTGGTATCTATGATAAAGACTTTTCTTTTTTCCAAGGTCTCTCCTTGTGCTGTGCTTCAACCGTGATTGATCATCTCGCGCTTTAGCGCTTCCTGCACGAAATACTCGATAGCCTCCTTATCTTCATTTTTGAGTTGCTCAAATCGTAAGGCGTAGCCAGGAGGAATTTTGGGGATTTTGCCGATCACCAAGGCGCGGCACGAAATCGCTCGCTCAATCAAACCGGGCATCAGCTTGATTTCTAACACGTCCCCCAGGTTAAATTCTGCCTTGGGGATCTCCATAAGGATGCCGCCGGCGCTAATATTGACGCAGCTTCCAGCCATCGTGCCCTGACGCCCCACCACTTGCACTCCGGTAATGTAAGGAACCCGGGGGTGGCGGCGCTTGATCAGGATTTTTTGTTTCTCTACGCCCCGCTCCACTTTTGTCTCTAGCGTGAACTTCACATTGAATTCGTATTGCTGCGCGATTTTCACGAAGCGATTGCTGCCCACACGCGAAACCTTATCGTTGCGGGTAATGCGCCCTTCTTCGATGTATTTGAGCACTTCTAAAAAACGAAAGGGGCCGGAGATTGCCTCGTTCTCTGCGCCCTTGATCATCCAAATGGGATCTGGGGAGATCTCGGCGGTGATTCCATCAAAGCTCCCCTCGGTCTCGCGCGCTATCCGCTCCCCCTCCACATGGACTGGGGCCGCATCCGCCGGAAGCTCCAAAGACATCGTGTTTTCTCGCTTTGGCGGCAAGGGCGGCCGAGCGGCAGCGGCAGGAGGCGGGGGAACAGTCGGCTTGCCCGGTGGTTTCGGTGGGCCTTTAGGCTCTTCGGTGGTCAGGGAAAGGCCCAGAACGGAAACCGCTTTGGTCTCCTCTTCTTTTTCCACATGATCGTCCGCGGCTTCGGCGATCTTCTGAAATTCGCCGGTAGGCACGTCCAATTGGATGGAAGGGCTAGTGGGCTGGTTGAGCGCGATCTGCGGCGGCTCGTGCGAGAGCGGCAATCCGGGAGGCGTGAGTGCGGTTGCGGGTTGGGCGGGAATGTCGGTAGGAAGCGCCCCCAGCATATCCGCCAAAGCTTTCACCGAACGAATCTGCCGCCATTCTTTGTCGCCATCCACATACACCCAGGACGATTCACAAAGCTCCCGACTGGCCGAAAGTTGCTGCAGGTCTTTGGTGCTATAGGGGCCCTGCACGATGGGCGTGGAAGAAGAGGGATTGAGTACGTAGATCAACTTGCGCTCTGGCAAAGAAGTGGGTTTCGGGGGCAATAGGGAGGCAAGAGCGGCATGATCGCCCACCCGGCTCCACTTGCGCGTGGCAAAATCAAATAAAAGGTCCGCAGCCTTGCACTGCCCTCTTTGGAACCAGCTGCGGATCTCTTGCTCCGACTCCAGTGTTTGGTCACCCGTGACCTTACGTAGGAGGAATTTTTTTTGTTCACTCATCGCTACTACTGCACATCATCCCGCTGTACGTGAAACCACCGATTCGGCGTACTGCGCAATCCGCTTGCGATCCTCTTCTTCTAAGTAAATAAATTTTACGTTGTACCCCGCGGGCGGGCCCTTGGAAACCTGGGTGACCTCAGCAATGCAATTGAACGGCACCGCCACCGCCCCCGGAGTGAAGTGAATCTTGATGCGATCCCCCTTCACATGAGATGTCTTGTTCACTTCAAGAAAGGCTCCGCCCTCGGAAAGCGAGCGTGCCGCCCCAAAAACCACGCGCTTCTCGTCGTGCAAAATCACTTCGCTCTCATAGGGCACGCGCGGAAATCTTCTTTGGATAAATATTTTTTCGGCACCAAGATTGCGCAGGTGCACGAGTTTCTTGAGCACCGGCTCTTCAAATTCTCCACACTGACGCATACGCGTCCAATCTTCAAATCCTGGCTTCCAGACGAAATCGTCCGGAGCGCAGGCATTGGTCTGCAAGAGACGCACAAGCTCGAGAAAACGATAGGGGCCAAATTTGGTATTGTCGCGGAAAAGAAACCAAATCGGTTCGTTGGAGATGCCCAAATCTTGGGCGAAGGTTTCGCCTCCGTAGGCACGTTCCTGCAGCTTTTTTTCTTGGCTAACGGTGATGCCGGCGGGCGGATCTTTCGGTGGGGGAAAGTCTGAGGCGAAGACCTCGGCCAACATCTTCCAGCTCTCTTCGTCCGACGACCAAAGGTAGTCCGTATAGGACAAGTCTCCGGCTTTTAACTTTTTTTTGAGCTCGGATTTGGAGAAAGATCCCGCAGGCTTTCCCGATTGCGAAATAAAAAATGACTCAGACAAGAGGACCTCCTTGTTAAACCTCTTTTCTGATTTCATTGTACCAAAGGTACCTATTAGGACAAGCAAGCATTTCTTTCGCGTCACAAAAACCTTTTTCATTTCAATTATTTTGTCTATTGACGCCCCTCGGAAGGGAGTTTTCACTATTTTCCGCCCCTCGGGGAAAAGGACTGGAATTTCCAAATCTTTTCGACTATTGTCGCCCCCATTATGGCAGTACCAAAGAAGAAGACCACCCGCGCTCGCCGCGACCTACGAAGATATTCTAGCGCTTATATTTTGCACCCCACGGCCACCGTGAAGTGCAAAAACTGCGGCGTTCCCAGCCTCTCGCACCGCGTATGCGCCGATTGTGGCCACTATAACGGCAAGCAAGTCATGGCTGCCCAGAACGTCCAAGCGTAAGCATTTCTCCTCCCTGGAAATCCCTTCTGGTTGCAACGCAGCCACTCCTTTGCATTGCTATCCTGAGAGGCGCCCCAACACCTCGATCCGTCCAAAAAACGCCCCCCTCTGTGCTTTACGAAAAATGGTATCCTCCCTGCTGCGGAGAGTGCTAAAACCGACCTACCCTTCGTTTATCGTCATTATGACTCGGTGACTCTCAGACAGAGCTCGAGCGGGGAGAAACGGAGCCAGTAAAGCTAAAGCTCTAAAGCTACTGAAGAGGGTACATGCATGCCTAGCGCAAAACGTTCTAAGATCGCGGCCTTTGGCTCCGCCTTTCCTGAGCAAGTGCTCACCAACCTTGATTTAGAAAAAATCGTCGACACCTCCGACCAGTGGATCAGTGAGCGCACGGGGATTCGCGAACGCCGCAAATTGCGCGACAATGAGCAAAATAGCGATATTGCCGCCGCCGCTGCCTTGCAGGCCCTGGAGCGCGCCGGAGTGAGCCCCATGGAGGTGGATTGCATCCTCGGCTGCACCACCACCCCCGACCGCTGGATGCCCTCCTTGGCCTCGGCCGTCCAAGCCAAGATTGGCGCCAATAACGGGGCCACGGCCTACGACGTGCTCACCGCCTGTGCCGGTTGGATGACGGGCCTGCAGGCCGCCGATGCCTATGTGCGCGCCGGGGTGTACAAAAATGTTCTGGTGATTGGCAGCGAGGCCCTCTCGCGCTTCCTGAATTGGAAGGATCGCACCACCTGCGTGCTCTTTGGCGACGGCGCCGGAGCCAGCCTCGTCACCCCCGCCAATGTGGGGGATCCTGGAGAAATTCTGGAACTGATCGTGCACTCGGATGGCCGTTATGGCGATATTCTCGACCTTCCCGGCTGCGGCAGCCAGATGCCTCCGAGCCTCGCCGTGCTGGAGAACAACCTGCAATATATCCGGATGAACGGGCAGGAAGTGTATAAGCATGCTGTGCGCAATATGGTGGCGGTCTGCGAAGAGGCCCTCGCGCGGCGCAAGCTCACCGTGGAGCAAATCGATTGGTTTGTGCCCCACCAGGCCAATATCCGAATTATTGAGACCGTGGGCAAAAAACTGAATTTCCCTACGGAAAAAGTGGCGATCAATGTGCATAAATACGGCAACACCTCGGCCGCCACCATTCCCACTTGCTTTGATGAGTATGTGCAGACTGGAAAAATCAAAAGAGGCGATTTAGTTTTGATGACCACCTTCGGTGGTGGACTCACTTGGGCCGGCGGCATTGTCCGCTGGTAGATTTGCGAGGGGAAAATGAAAGAACTTCAAGGTAAAACCGCGCTCGTCACGGGAGCTTCGCGGGGCATCGGCCGCGAGATCGCACTACGGCTCGGAGAAGCAGGCGCCTTCGTGGTGCTGAATTGCACCAGCCGGGGCGTGGAAAAAGCAGAAAAGGTTTTGGGCGAGCTGCGGGAGCGCGGCGGGGATGGCATGGTCAAGGCGTTCTCGGTGTCTGACTCCGCGGCCGTGGACCAGGCGGTGGACGAGATCACAAAGGCCAAAGGCCCGATCCAAATCCTCGTCAATAATGCCGGCATTGCGCGTGATGCGCTTTTCCTGCGCATGAAAGACGACGAATGGGACGATACCCTGAACACCAATTTGAAGGGCGCCGCCCTTTGTGCTCGCTCGGTGGTGCGCCCGATGATGAAGGCGCGTGAAGGCGTGATCATCAATGTCAGCTCCGTGGTGGGGCAAATGGGCAATGCCGGCCAAGCCGCCTACTCGGCAAGTAAAGCAGGTTTATTTGGTTTGACCAAAAGCCTGGCCAAAGAACTGGCTTCGCGCAATATTCGCGTCAATGCCGTGGCCCCCGGCTTCATCGATACCGAAATGACGGCCGATCTTCCCGCCGAGGCCAAAGAGGAAATGCTCAAGGGCATTCCCCTCGGGCGCATGGGCTCCGGCCGCGAAATTGCCGAAGCCGTCTTATGGCTCGCTTCGGCGAAAAGCTCCTATGTCACGGGCCAGGTGCTGGCCATCAATGGCGGGATGTACGTCTGACACAGCACGCTTATTACGCAAGTGCCGCGGTCTGCCATTTCTTGTTTGCGGAAAAAAGTGGTGATAAAGCGGAGAAGTTTCTGTATAAAACTTCACAATAACAACAAAAGAGGAAGTCATGAACATTCAAGAGCGTGTGAAAAACATCATTTGCGACCAGCTAGCCGTTGAAGCGGACAAAGTTACCGACACTGCTTCCTTCATTGACGACCTTGGCGCCGACAGCCTCGATATCGTTGAACTTGTGATGACGATGGAAGAAGAATTTGAATTGGACATCCCGGACGAAGACGCCGAAAAAATGAAAACCGTGGGTGATGTTGTTAGTTATATCAAAACCAAAAAAGGCGCCTAAACGCCTTTGCTCTATAGGATCACATGAGCCTAGCGAACTGGCCTAACCAGAAGCGAAGAGTGGTTGTTACCGGTTTGGGAGCCATTTCCCCGCTCGGCCTCAATCTCCAAGAGAGTTGGGCAGCCTTATTGGCCGGAAAATCTGGCGCTGCCACCATCACGCATTTTGATCCTAAAGACTACGCCTGCACCTTTGCCTGTGAAGTGAAGGGCTTTTCGGCCGATCCCTATATCTCTCCCAAAGAACAAAGAAAAATGGACCGCTTCATTCACCTCGGCATCGGCGCCGCCATGCAGGCCTGGACCGATGCGGGCTTCAAAGGCCGGGCGGAAGAGAACCAAGTGGACCCTGATCGTTTTGGCACCCTGATGTCGGCCGGAATGGGCGGCCTGCCGATCATCGAAGAAGTGGTGAACACGATTCGCGACAAAGGCCCGCGCCGCATCACTCCTTTTTTCATTCCCTCGGTGATTCCCAATATGACGAGTGGGCATGTTTCCATGATGCTCAATGCCCGAGGCCCCAATCTCTGCGCCGTGACGGCCTGCGCTTCGAGCGCGCATTCCGTGGGCGAAGCCGCCCTGATGATTTCCCGGGGCGATGTGGATGTGATGATGGCGGGTGGCTCGGAGGCCGTGATTTGTCCCACGGGGATTGGTGGATTTGCGGCGATGAAAGCCCTCTCCACTCGCAATAGCGACCCAACTAAGGCATCGCGGCCCTTCGACAAAGGCCGAGATGGTTTTGTCATGGGCGAGGGCGGTGGTGCTCTGGTGCTGGAAGACTACGAAAGAGCGAAAAAGCGGGGGGCTCGGATCTATGCCGAAGTCACCGGCTATGCCGCCACTGCGGATGCCTACCACATGACCTCCCCCGCTCCCGAAGGAGAGGGCGCTGGCCGCTGCATGGCACTGGCCCTGAAATATGGGGCCGTGGATCCTTCTACGATTGGCTACGTAAATGCCCATGGCACGTCCACTCCCGCGGGAGACGAAAATGAATCCATGGCCGTGGAGCGCGTCTTTGGCGGCCATGCAAAAAATTTGGTGATGAGCTCCACAAAGAGCATGACCGGCCACCTTCTTGGTGGGGCAGGCGCACTGGAAGCAGCCATTTCGATCCTAGCCCTCACCACGGGTGATATCCCTCCCACCATCAACCTCGATTCTCCCGATGAAAATTGCCGCCTAAATTATGCCGCCCACACCGCCATCCATAAGCCTTGCTCGGCCGTGATGAGCAATAGTTTTGGCTTTGGCGGCACCAACGCTACTTTGATTTTTTCTAAGATCTAAGCTTCTAGGAGCGTACCGATGCCAAAAATCAAGCTCGCCATTGCGGCCGATCATGCGGGACTGCAATTAAAAAAATTTCTCCTGCAGGAAATCCAGGAAGTGGAATTCCAAGATTTCGGCACCCAGTCCACCGACTCTGTAGAC